>DASQSO010000547.1:0-10219 GCA_035642335.1 Caulobacteraceae bacterium | reverse complement strand
CCGACCACCATCACGAGGACTGGAAGCACTCCGGCGTCAGGGTCATTCCGGCCGGCCAGCTCGACCCGAACACCGCCCAGACCCCCGGCATGAGCCGCGCCGCGGCGATCAACTTCGCCCGCGTCGGGGCCGAGAAGCTCTGGGCCGGCACGGTGACCATCCAAGCCGGCGCCAAGACCGGCGCGCACCACCATGGCGCGCTGGAAAGCGTCATCTATGTGCTGAAGGGGCGGGCGCGGATGCGCTGGGGCGAGGCGTTGGAATTCGTCGCCGAGGCCGGGCCGGGCGACTTCATCTATGTGCCGCCCTTCGTGCCGCACCAGGAGATCAACGCCTCCGACGACCAGCCGCTGGAGTGCGTGCTGGTGCGCAGCGGCGGCGAGGCGGTGGTGGTCAATCTCGACATCGCTCCGGTCGAGGCGCCTCAGGCCGTGGCCTGGGTCGACTCCATTCACAAGGCTCCTGATCAATGACCGCCCTTCGCCGCCTGATCGACCTGCCCGGCATGGCCGACCTTGAGCACAAGGCGCTGATGAAGCCGGCCTATTCCCGCCCCGAGGATCGCGCCGAGTTCCCCGAGATCGACGCCCTGTCGCTGGAGCTGTTCGGCATCACCGCCGACCAGGCCGAGGCGGTCGAGCGGCCGGCCGACTGGGATGGGATCGAAGACAAGCCGGTCCCGCGGCAGGTCGACGCCTTCGAGGCCGCCGGCTGGGACGTCACCGACGCCAAGCGCCGGCCCTTGCGCATGTTCGGCCAGTTCAATCAGCAGCTCTGGCTGGCTCTGCGCGGCGTCGCCGGCGCCTTGCCCTTCGTGCCCGAGGACGACAAGCCGGAAGGCTGGGTCACCGCCCTGGAGCGCGAAGCGGCGCGGTTCAGAAAGCGCTGAGGCGGCGGCCCGTTGAGAATTCGGCCTCACCCACCCCGTCATCCTCCGCTGGAGCGCAGCGGAATGCGGGGGATCCATGAACACCTGATCAAAGACGGTGATCATGGATGGTCCGATCAAGAGTCGGGCCATGACGGGAAAAAGTAAGTCGGTTTGACGTCCACGCCGGACCGGCCTAGCCTCGGACCATTATCCGAAAGCTCGGAAAGGAGGGTTGCCTCAATGACTGATCTTGCTCGCGCCGCCCTCCAAGGCGTCGCCGACTAGGGCCGTGCGCGGTTCCTGAAGGTCGGCGGCGAAACGCCAATCCGACCTCAAGGACAACCCCATTGATCGAACAATACGGCTGGAGCGATGCGCTCCGCCATGACTTCGCGCCCCATGCGGCGCATGGGCACGCACCCGGGCGAGTCACCGTCCAGCAGCGCGGCCTCTATATCCTCGCCACCGATTTTGGCGACCTGAACGCCCAGCTTTCGGGCCGGCTCATGCACGAGGCGGAGGAGGCCGGCTTTCCCGTCGTCGGCGACTGGGTCGCGGTGGCGCCGCGCCCGGACGAGGGCGCGGCGACCATCCATGCGCTGCTGCCGCGCCGCACCGCCTTTCTGCGCAAGGCGGCCAACAGCGTGCAGGACGTACAGGTGGTGGCGGCCAATGTCGACGTAGCCTTCCTGGCCGCCTCGATGAACGCCGACTTCAACCCCCGGCGGCTGGAGCGCTACCTGGCCAGCGCCTGGCAGAGCGGCGCGCGGCCGGTGGTGGTGCTGACCAAGTCGGACCTTTGCGACGACGCCGAAGCCACGGTCGCGGAAGCCGAGGCCGTGGCTATCGGCGCGCCGGTGCTGGCGGTGTCGGCCATGACCGGCGAGGGGATGGACGCCCTGGCCGCGCACCTGAAGCCGGCCGAAACCTGCGTGCTGGTCGGATCGTCCGGGGTGGGCAAGTCCACCCTGGTCAACGCCCTGGCCGGGGCCGAGCTGATGGACACGGGCGGCATCCGCGAGGACGACGCGCGTGGGCGCCACACCACCACCCATCGGGAGCTGCTGCTGCTGCCCGGCGGGGCGCTGATCCTCGACACCCCGGGCATGCGCGAGCTTGGCCTGATGGACGCCGGCGACGGCCTGGAGGCGACCTTCGAGGACATCGAGGCCTTGGCCCGGACATGCCGCTTCAACGACTGCGGCCACAAGAACGAGCCCGGCTGCGCGGTGCGCGAGGCGCTGGAGGCCGGCGTGCTCGACCAGGCCCGCTGGCGCGGCTATCAGAAACTGCGGCGCGAACTGTCCTTCCTGGAACTGAAGGAAGACCGCATCGCCCGCGAAGCCAACCGCAAACGCTGGGTCGCCGTCAGCAAGGCCAACCGCGCCCGGGCGAAGGGAAAGGGGGGATGGTGAGGGTGACGGAGCAGCTTTCGATCGCCCGCGCGGCCGATCCCGGCGCAGTGGCCCAGACGATCGCGGCGCTGCTGACCCGCTTCAACCGCGAGAGCGTCGGCGAGGAGACGCACGAGCCCTTCGCCCTCACCGTCAGCGCGCCGGGCGCGGCGGAGATCCTCGGCGGCCTCTGGGCCTTTTCGCTCTCGGGGTCCTTCTACGTGAACATCGTCATCGTGCCCGAGGCGTCGCGGGGCCAGGGTCTGGGGGCCGAACTCATGCGCCAAGCCGAGCAGGAAGCGCGCGCCAGGGGATGTGGCCACGTCTGGCTCGACACCTTCGCCTTCCAGGCGCGGCTTTTACGAGCGTCTCGGCTTCGAGGTCTTCGGCCGCCTGGACGGCCTCGCGCCCTACTATCCGCGCTACTTCATGCAAAAGAGCCTGGACGAGGCCGTCCTCTAACCCGTCATCCCCCGCTGGAGCCGAAGGCGGAATGCGGGGGATCCATGAACACCTGATCTGAGACGGTGATCATGGGTGGCCCGATCAAGTCGGGCCATGACGAAATAAAATTGCTGGCCGTAAGCGCCGTGCAATCCCTCGGCCGTCAGTTACTTCCCGCCGCCGTGCAGGTTCAGGAGGTCCAGCATGTCGCTGGCGTGCTCCTCTTCCACCGCCAGGATGGATTCGATCATCGTCCGGGTGGTCGGGTCGTTGTCGCCGAAATAGCGGATCAGTTCTCGGTAGTGGTCGACCGCGATGCGCTCGGCGATCAGGTTTTCCCTTATCATCGAGACCAGGTCCTTGCCGGTCTGGTATTCCGAAGCCGAACGACCGGTCAGGGTCTGGGGGTTGAAGTCGGGATCGCCGCCGAGCTGGTTGATGCGCTCGGCCACGGACATGGCATGGCCCTGCTCTTCCTTGGCGTGGGTGGCGAACTCCGCCTTGACGCTCTCGCTGGCCAGGCCGCTGGCCATGATCGAGTGCTGGGTATAGCGCAGCACGCAGACCAGTTCAGTGGCCAGCACCCCCTGCAGGATCTCGATGGTCTTCTTGACGTCGCCGACATAGCTGTCGTTGACCGGCCCGTCGGCGATGTTCTTGCGCGCGCGATCGCGCAGGGTTTTGACGTCGCTCAGAAAGGGGGTGTCGCTCACGGGTGGCTCCGATGCTCGGTTGAATGGTCGTTGGGCCTGCCGGTCACCCCGTCCCAGCCTTCCTCCGTTCGCCGCCGAGGGGCGCGGGGTGCCTCCAGCGCTCGCCTTGGCCGGTCGCCGCGGCGAACTGATAGCCCGCGAATTCCCAATGCGGCAGGGCCTCGAACCATGCCTCCAGAAAGCCCTTTCGGTCGTTCTGGTGATCGAGATAGTAGGCGTGTTCCCATAAATCGCAGACGATGAGCGGCGTCAAATCCGTTTGCAGCACGGGGTCGTTGGCGTCGTGCGTCGACTCCACCTTCAGGCGGCCGTCCTTGTCGGCGACCAGCCAGACCCAACCGGAGCCGAACTGGGCCACCCCCTCGCTGACGAAGGTCTTTTTCAGCTCATCCAGCCCGCCGAACGTCGCGTCGATCGCCTTGCCGAGCTTGCCGGCGGGCCGTTCGCGATCCGGCGCCATGGAGGACCAGAAGAAGGCGTGGTTCCAGGCCTGGGCGGCGTTGTTGAACAGTTTCTTCTCGCCCGCCTTGGCGGCGTCGATGATGACCCGCTCCAGGCTGTCCGGCGTCTGGCCGGCCTTTTCGAGCAGCTCGTTCAGCGTCTTGACGTAGGTGGCGTGGTGCTTGTCGTGGTGGAAGTGCATGGTGCGCCCGGAGATCACCGGTTCGAGCGCGTCGTAGCCGTAAGGCAGGTCGGGTAGGGTAAACATGGCGGGGGGACTCCTTTGCGGAGGGTAACCCGCCGCCGCCCGCTTTTGTTCACGCGTCCCGCGGCCCAAGAGGCCCTAGCCTTGGGGAGACTGCACCGCCAGTTCGCCGACGCTGATGACGCTGCCGTCGGGGTGTTTGTAGGTGGCCTCGAAGCTCGCCGTCTGCACCAGGTGGATGTCCTCGCCCTGGCGGACGATCACCGCGCCGCCGGTGAACCGTTGCGGCGTCGCGGCCGGCCCCTGGAAGACGCCGTCGCCGGGCACATAGACCGCCTCGCACAGGTCCTGGCGGCTGCGCCGATAGAGGCCGTAGCCGTCGATGCCGGTGTCGGGCGGGGCCGGAATCATCGCGCTGGCCACCGCGGCCCTGGTGGAATTGTAGATGGCGATCTGTCCGAGGCCCTTGGCGGCGAATTCCAGCAGCGCCTTGAACTGCGCCAGGGTCAGGCCATGCGGATCGGCGGCCGATTTGGCCACCTCGGCCCGCAGCCGTTTGGCCTGGGCCGTGGTGATCAGGCCGAAGATGACCACCTCGGTCCCGTCGCCGCGGGCGGCCTGGAAGCACTGGTCGTCCGGATTGAAGAAGACCACGCCGCGGCCGCTGATCGGCTTGCCCGACCAGTCGCGAAAGGGCTCGCCGCCCTCCGGCGGCGTCAAGGGCTCGCCGCCGTCCTTGAAGGCCGGGACCGGTATGACGAATCGCAAGGTGTCGGAGACCACCGGCGTGCTCGCGCGCGGTGCAAAGTCGATCTGATCGTGTCGGATCAGGCGGGCCAGGCGACGGCTCTCCGGTGGGAACGACCCTACCCTAGCGGCGCTTGGCCCATGGTGGCAACGCGCCGCCGCCTATCGCAGCCACATGCGCCGGTGCGGCAGGTCCAGGGTGAGCACAAGGCCGTTCCAGGCTGGGCCGCCGATCACTCCGGCATAGCGCGGGCCGGCGTCGGCGGCGGGCGGGGTCTCGTCGGCGAAATTGACCTGCGGCGCCGTGATCCGCCGGCCGGCGACGTCCAGGGCGTCGATCCGACCGCGCTCGATGATCGACTCGCCGGCGACGCCGAGGCCGATGTCGCGGGTCGCGCGCACCTCGCCGAGCGCCGACCGGGCGAACGGCGCCCAGAACTCGACGGCGGTATTGGAGCCGGTGTCGATCTCGAAATCGCCCGCCGCCATATGGTCGCCAAGCAGGACCTCAGCCGTCACATAGGGGGTGGCGCCGAGGCGGATCGGGGTGGCGTCCGCCGGCGCCCGCGCATCACGCGCCAGGGCGACGGTCTGGTCGCGGTAGTCCAGGGTCAGCACGAAGCCTTGCAGGAAGTCCTCGCCCAGTATGCCGGCCAGCGGCACGCCCATGGCGCTGGAGGCTGCGGAAAGGTCGGTGACCACTGGCGAGACGCGCGCCCGCGGCCCGCCGGGCAGGGCCAGATCGACCGCCTGGCCCTGCAGCGCCATCACCTCGCCGCCACGCCCCTCGACCTGCCGGATGCGGCCCAGCCGCACGCCAGCGGCGCCGGCGAAGCGTGGATCGAACACGCTGGCGGCGGCGCCGGTGTCGAGCAGAAAAAGGCCGCTGGCCCCATTCACTTGGACCTCGACGAAGACCAGGCCGTTCCTGAAGGTCGATGTGATGGACGGGGCCTGCGCCGCCGCCGTGGTCGTCAAGCCGAACAGACCTCCGGCAATCAGGCACATGGCCAGGGCGATGCGCGCGGCGGCAAGGGGCATGGTTCGATCACGCCGCCGCCGCCATGGCCTTTTCGTGACGGGCTTCAGGTCACCTTGGTGCGTGTCGCCGCTTCCGGCAGGTCGGAGCCGAAGGCGCGCTGGAAGAACTCGGCCACGGTCGGCCGCTCCAGCTCGTCGCACTTGTTCAGGAAAGTCATCCGGAACGCCAGGGCGATATCGCCGGCAAAGATGTCGGCGTTCTGCGCCCAGGTGATCACCGTGCGCGGGCTCATCACCGTCGAGATGTCGCCGTTCATGAAGGCGTTGCGGGTCATGTCGGCGGTGCGGACCATGGCCGCGATGGTGCGTTTGCCGGTCGCATTGTCGTAGCTCGGGTTCTTGGCCAGCACGATTTCGTTTTCCACGTCATGGGCGAGATAGTTCAGCGTGGTGACGATCGACCAGCGGTCCATCTGGCCCTGATTGATCTGCTGGGTGCCGTGATAGAGGCCGGTGGTGTCGCCGAGCCCGATGGTGTTGGTGGTCGAGAACAGCCGGAAATAGGGGTTGGCGCGGATCACCCGGTTCTGGTCGAGCAGCGTCAGCCGCCCGCCCGCCTCCAGCACCCGCTGGATGACGAACATGACGTCGGGCCGGCCGGCGTCGTACTCGTCGAAGGTCAAAAGGATCGGCCGCTGCAGCGCCCAGGGCAGCATGCCTTCGCGGAATTCGGTGACCTGCTTGCCATCCTTCAGCACGATCGCGTCCTTGCCGACCAGGTCGATCCGCGAAACGTGGCTGTCCAGGTTCACCCGGATCATCGGCCAGTTCAGCCGCGCGGCGACCTGCTCGATGTGGGTCGACTTGCCTGTGCCGTGGTAGCCCTGGATCATCACCCGGCGGTCGAACGACAGGCCGGCGCAGATGGCCAGCGTGGTCTCCGGATCGAACCGGTAGGCGTCGTCGAAGTCGGGCACATGCGGGTCGGGGGTCGAGAAACGCGGCACCCGCATGTCGGTGTCGACGCCAAAGACGTCACGCACGGAAACCATCTGGTCGGGAGCCAGGGTGATGAGGTGGTCTTCGGATTCGTCTGTCAGGCTCGGCATGGCGGATCGATTAGCGGTTTAGGGGCGGAATGCAAACCAGGGGAGGGCGCAAAAACACCGCGTTTGCGGGTTTCGCGCTCAGGCCATCTTGGCTTTACGCAGCGCCTGATAGGCCCGGATCACCCGCTGCAGCTTGTGCTCGGCCGAGCGGTCGCCGCCGTTGGCGTCGGGGTGGCAGCGCTTGACCAGTTCGATATAGCGGGCGCGGATCGCCTGGGGCTGGGCGCTGGCGTCCAGGTCCAGGTCGGCAAGGGCGCCGCGCTCGATCTTGCCGATCTTCCGCTCCTGCGCCGCCTGTTCGGCCCGCCGCCGCGCGGCGGCGAACAGGCCGAACGGATCGGCGAAGGCGCGGTCGGTGGAGCTGCGCGCCGCCATCGCCTCGCGCGAGCGCCGGGAAGCCTCGAAGGCCCAGGTCGGCCGGTCGCCGGTCGCCGAGCCGGCCTGATAGGCGCGCACCTGGGCGTCGTTCATGCCGGAAAAGAAGTCCCAGTGGCGGTTGTAGTCAGCCGCGTGCGGCGTGCAGAACCAGTAGTGCTCATTGAGCAGGTCGCGCGATTTGGGCGCCCGGGTCTGGGCCGCCAGCCGGCACCCCGGATGATCGCAGGCGCGCTCTCCCGGCTTCAGCGCATTGACATCGTCGGCGCGCGCGTCTTCCTCCGGCTTCGGCGGACGAACCCGGATGTCGACGAATTTAGGCCGATATTGAAAGGCGCCCGTCATATCCCGAAGTATGCGTTGGAAGCTTTTGCTTTCAAGAATTGACAGTGATGAATTTGGAGACGACCCTAATGGGCGCCGCGACCGAAGCTATTCGAATCAAGCTCGAGGCGGCATTCGCCCCGGAACGGCTGGATATCGAAGACGACAGCGAGCGCCATCACGGTCACGCGGGTGCGTCCGCGGCTGGGGAAAGCCACTTCAACGTCGTCATCGTCGCCCGCGCTTTCGCGGATTTGAACCGGGTGCAGCGCCAGCGCGCCGTCTATGCGGCGCTGGCCGACGAGTTGGCCGGGCCGGTGCACGCGCTCTCGCTCAAGGCGCTTGCGCCCGGAGAGCCGGCTTAACAGGGGCCGATGGCTAAACGGGCCGGCGTTCAAGCCGACCCGTCCGCACATCCGTCAAGTCGAACCAAATTCGGATCGACGGCCTGTCGCCTTTTTAGGCGCTCGCCAACTGGCCCGCCGCGGTCTTGCCGCTGCGTCCGTCTTTTTCGAGCTCGTAGCTGATCTTTTGGCCTTCGTGGAGCGAGCCGAGGCCCGCGCGTTCGACGGCGGAGATGTGGACGAAGACGTCGTTGCCGCCCGCGTCAGGTTGGATGAAGCCAAAACCCTTTTGGGCGTTGAACCACTTCACAGTTCCGGTAGCCATATTTCGTATATTCCAGTTTAAAAAGTACGCGCCGCGCCAGTCGGCGACGCGGTCAAAATTTCGAAGAGGATCGAGGGGCAGGTCCGGGGCCGACCGAAATCGAGCAGGAATAGCGACCGAACCAAAACGTCATTCGACCTTGCCAAGTCGCACAGATTTCCGCCAATCGCAAATGGTTTCGGACATGCAACGGACCGTGAGCCAGGCTCACGCCAGAGCGGGACCGGTCAGCTTCACGCTCGGAAAACCACGCTCGGGGCGGCGGCGTGGCGAGTTAATCCGTCATGGCCCGACTTGATCGGGCCACCCATGATCACCGTCTAGGATCAGTGTTCATGGGCCCCCCGCATTCCGCCGCCGCGCGGCTCCAGCGGGGGTGACGATTGGGGGATGCGGGTGGCAAGTCCCTCAGCTCCCGCTCTCCGCCTCTTCGTCGAGCCGCGGCGAGACCTTCAGGGCGGTGATCTGGTTGCGCTGGCGGCGCATGATCTGGAAGCGGTGGCCGTGGAAGATGAAGGTCTGGCCGACGTCGGGGATCGCCTGGGCCTCGTGAATGACCAGCCCGGCGACGGTCACGGCGTCGTGGTCCGGCAGGCCCCAGTCCATGGCCCGGTTCAGCTCGCGGATCGACACCGATCCGTCGACATTGGCCGATCCGTCCGCCTGGCGGCGCACGCCTTCGGCGACCAGGTCGTGCTCGTCCTCGATCTCGCCGACGATCTCCTCGATGATGTCCTCCAGCGTCACCAGTCCCTGCAGCGCGCCGTATTCGTCGACCACCAGGGCGAAATGGGTTCGCCGTCTGCGGAAGGCGGCCAGCTGGTCCTTCAGCTTGGTGGTGTCCGGGATGAACCAGGGTTCGCGGCCCAGGGCCGCCACATCCAGCGCATCGATGCCGCCCTCGACCGTGGCCACGGCGCTCAGCAGGTCCTTGGCGTGCAGAAGGCCGATGATGTTCTCCGGCTCGCCGCGATAGAGCGGCAGGCGGGTGTGCTGCGCGGCCAGCGCCTGGCTGACCACTTCGCGCGGCGGCAGATCGACGTCCAGCATGGAGATCGACTTGCGGTGCACCATGATCTCGGAGACGTCCATGTCGGTCAGGTCCAGCACCCCGCCCAGCATCCGCCGGTCGCCTCCCTCCACCGTGCCTTCCGAGTGGTGATATTCCACCGCGCCGCGGATCTCCTCGTGCGCCTCGGCCGAGCCGGTCTCCACGTCCACCTTGACGCCCAACAGGCTGAGCGTGCCGCGCACGAAGGCCCGCACCGTCCTGACCACGGGTCCGAACAGGAAGACCGTGACCTCGGTCGGGCCGGACAGCCAGCGCGCCACGTCGTCGGGCCTCAGGATGGCCAGGGTCTTGGGCAGCACCTCGGCGAAGACCAGCACCAGCACGGTCATCAGCGCGGTGGCGATGGCGACGCCGAGCCCGCCATGGAAGGTCCCCTCCAGCACCGCGGTGACCAGGGCCGAGGCCAGGATGTTGATCAGGTTGTTGCCGAGCAGCACCGCGCCGATCATCTGCTCGCGATCGCCGAGCAACCGGTTTACCCGCACCGCGGCGCGGTCGCCGTCGCGTTCCATCTGGTGCATGCGCCCGCGGCTCGCGCCGGTCAGCGAGGTCTCGGCGGCCGAGAACAGGCCCGAGAGCGCCAAAAGGCCGATGATCACCGGCGTGATGACCAGGAGCTGTGGGATCATGGAGCCGCGCCTTCCTCGATCAGGAAATCCCTCAAAACGCTGGGATCGACATCCTTGGCGACAAACGCCTCGCCGATGCGGCGGGCGAGAATGAAGGTGAGCCGGCCGGCTTGCGCCTTCTTGTCCTGCGCCATGTGGGCGAGCAGGGCATCGGCCTTGAAGCGCTCGTTGCGGACCTGCGCCAGACGCACCGGCAAGCCGGCGGCGGCCAGGGCGGCCTCGACGCGGGTCGCGTCGGCGGGCGG
>DASQSO010000546.1:0-4916 GCA_035642335.1 Caulobacteraceae bacterium | reverse complement strand
GACGGTGTCCTCGGCCGCTTCGGCCGCGCTCTCGGCGGCGTCTTCGACGGCGGCTTCCTCGGCCGGGGCAGCCTCGGCGACGGCCTCTTCAGCCGGAGCAGCTTCGGCGGCGGGCGCCTCGGCTACAGGTTCGGCCTCGGTGGTCATGATCGTCGCGGCTTCCTCGGCCACCGCGTCTTCAGCAGCCTCCGAGGCAGCTTCGGCGGCGTCCTCGACCGCGACCTCTTCGGCGGCCGGAGCCGGCGCATTGGCGGCGGCTGCGCGGGCCTCGGCGCGTTCGCCGCGTTCAGCGGCGCGTTCCTCGGCCTTCTTGCCGGGTTTGGCCTTGTTCGGGTTGTTGCCAGCTTCCCATTTCGCCAGCCCTTCGGTGGCCAGGAAGCGGGCGACGCGGTCGGTCGGCTGGGCGCCCTTGCCGATCCAGTCCCGCAGGCGCTCGACCTTCAGGCTGACGCGCTGGGGGTCGTCCTTCTTCAGCAGCGGATTATAGGTGCCCACCTTCTCGATGAAGCGGCCGTCGCGCGGCGAATGGCTGTCGGCCACCACGATCGAATAGAAGGGGCGCTTTTTCGCACCGCCGCGGGCGAGTCTGATCTTGAGCATTGAAGTCCTTTCGACTGACGTCGTGTCTCTTAAGGTTTCTTGAAGGGAAAACCGCCGAGGCCGGGAAGGCCCGCGCCGGGGTTGCTGGAAGGGTCGCCGCCAAGGCCGGGCAGGCCTCCGGGCGCGCCAAGTTTGCCGCTGCCCATGGCGCGTAAGCGGGCCATGTCGGCCCCGCCCATGCCGCCGACCGCGCCGGCCATGCGGGCGAAGCCCTTGCCGCCGTCACGGCTCATCGACTTGACCACATCGGACATCTGCCGGTGCTGTTTCAACAAGCGATTGATCTCCTGCACCTCGACGCCGGCGCCGGAGGCGACGCGACGTTTGCGCGAGGCGTTCAGAAGGTCGGGTTTGCGCCGCTCCAGCTTGGTCATCGAGCCGATGATGGCTTCCTGACGGCGGATCATGCGGTCGTCGATATTGGCTTCGGCGATCTGCTTTTTGATCTTTTGGACGCCGGGGAGCATGCCCATCAGCCCCTCCATGCCACCCATCCGGCGCATCTGCTGCAGCTGTTCGGCAAGGTCGTTCAGGTCGAACTGGCCCTTGGCCAGCTTCTTGGCCATCCGCTCGGCCTGAGCCTGGTCGACCTCGGCCGTGGCCTTTTCCACGAGGGCCACCACGTCGCCCTGGCCGAGGATGCGGCCGGCGATGCGGCGGGCGTCGAAGACGTCCAGGGCGTCGATCTTTTCGCCGGACCCCAGGAACTTGATCGGCAGGCCGGTGACCGCGCGCATCGACAGCGCCGCACCGCCGCGGCCGTCGCCGTCGACGCGGGTGAGCACCAGTCCGGTGAGCGGCAGGCGCTCGTGGAAGGCCTTGGCGGTGCGCACCGCGTCCTGGCCGGTGAGGCTGTCGGCGACCAACAGCGTCTCGGTGGGCTGGGCGATGCGGGCGATCTCGGCAGCCTCGCTCATCATCGCCTCGTCCAGGGTGGTGCGGCCGGCGGTGTCGAGGATCAGCACGTCGTAGCCGGCCAGCCGGGCGGCGGAGAGGGCCCGGCGGGCGATGTCGGCGGCGCTCTGGCCGGCGATGATCGGCAGGGTCTCAACCTCGGCGCGGACGCCGAGCTGGGCCAGCTGCTCCATGGCGGCTGGCCGGCGGGTGTCGAGCGAGGCCATCAGCACCCGTTTGCGATCGGCCTTGCTCAGCCGTAATCCGAGCTTGGCCGCGAACGTGGTCTTGCCGGAGCCCTGCAGGCCCGCGACCAGGATCACCACCGGCGGGGTGGCCGCCAGGTTGAGCGGGACCGGCTCGTCGCCGCCCAGGGTTTCGACCAGGCCGTCATGGATGATCTTGACCACCTGGTCGGCGGGCCGGACCGAACGGACCACGGCCTCGCCGGTGGCGCGCTCGCGCGCTTTGGCGATGAAGTCGCGGGCGACGGGCAGGGCCACGTCGGCCTCGAGCAAGGCCACGCGCACTTCGCGCAGCGCCTCGTCGACATCTTTTTCCGACAGCAGGCCGCGCCCGCCTAGACGGTCGAAGACCCCGGTCAGCCTTTCGCTTAAAGCCTCGAACATCGCTCTCGCCTCACGCTCCGTCGCAAACGCAAATCGCCCCCGTGGACGATCACGTCGACGGGGGGCCTCGCCGCCCTCGTCCTATCAAGATAGGGGTCGTGGCGGTGGAGAGCGCTTTTCGATTGCGCCGGAAGTCGGGCTGTATGCTCAGAAAGGCGTCGCCGGGTCAAGGATGGGCTTGAGCCGCGCGCCTTGATCGTTCTTGTACTCTATCATCCCTTTCCAGGCTCGCGGACCCGCGGCCGAATCGTGGAGTTCGCGTTGGAACGGCGGTTTTTGCAGATCTGCGTGGCGACCGCCGGCCTAGTTCCGGTGGCGGGCGGCGTCGCCGGCGTGTTCTGGGGCCCCGGCGGCCTCGGCGAAGAAGCGCAAAGCCCGCTCGATAGCCATTTCCGCTATCTGTCGGGCCTCCTGGCCGCGATCGGCGTCGCCTATTGGACCACCATTCCGGAGATCGAAAAGGAGGGCGGCAAGTTCGGCCTGCTCACGATCATCGTGGTCGCCGGCGGCTTCTCGCGGGCGCTCGGCATGCTGATCGCCGGCCCGCCGGGCGCGGTCATGAGCGCGGCTATGGTCATGGAGCTGGTCATCACGCCGCTGCTCTATCTGTGGCAGGCTCGCGTCCAGCGCCTCGCGTCCCGGCCGGCCGTCGACGCCGCGCCGGCCCAAGGCTAAAGCCGGACCATGGCGATCGGCGTTTTTGATTCCGGCATCGGGGGCTTGAGCGTCCACCACGCCCTCGTCGATCGCCTGCGCGCCGCCGATTTCGTCTTCCTCGCCGACCAAGCGAACATGCCCTATGGCGGCCGCGGCGGCGAAGAGATCGTCGCCCTGACCCGCGCCGGCTGCGAACGGCTGTTCGGCGAGGGCTGCGACCTGGTCATCCTGGCCTGCAACACCGCCGCCGCCATCGCGCTGCGCCGGCTGCAACAGACCTGGCTACCCGGCTATCGATACGATCTCGGGCGGCCGGTCAATGTGCTTGGCCTGATCGTGCCTACCATCGAGGCGGCCACGGGCCTGCCATGGGTGCACGAGTCCGCGCCGCGCTACGAGGGCGAGAAGGCGGAAAAACTGGACGTGCTGGGGGTCTTTTCGACCCCGGCGACGGCGGGCAGCCGCGTCTACGAGATCGAGATCGACAAGCGCAAACCCGATGTCGCGGTGTTCTCGGAAGGCTGCCCGGAGCTGGCCGGAATGATCGAGGCCGGCGCGCCGACGACCGATCTGGCCGCGATCGTCGAGGGCCACATCAAGGCGCTTTCTGCCCGCATCGGCCGCCCGCCGGACCGCGCCGTGCTGGGCTGCACCCACTACGAGATCATCGCCGGGCTCTTCCGCGACGCCCTGCCCGCCGCCACGCCGCTGATCCACCAGCCGGGCGCGACCGCCGATGCGATCGAGCGTTATCTCGAACGGCACCCCGAGTACGATCCGGGCTCGTCCGGCCTGCGACGCTTCTTGACCACGGGCCAGCCGGGGCAGCAAAACGGCCTGGTCGAGACCTTCTGGGGCTCACCCCTACACTTCGAGGCCGCCTGAACGGGGGATCTACGCCGCGCTCGGCCAGGTCGGCCAGTGGTGGTCGAGCGAACACTATGCGGAAACGGGCAGGTCGGACGGCTGTCAAAGCCGGACGAAGTTGAGGAAGATCGGCGCGGTGTCGCCCAGCGCCTTCTGCTCATAGCGGGTAGTCACGTGGTCGGCCGGGGGATTGCGCCAATCCGCCGGCCCCTCGGCGGTCCACGCCCAATCGGATTGGGCGGCCATCCGCTCAAGCGTCCAGGCGGCATAGTCCCTCCAGTCGGTGGCGAAACCCAGCTGTGCGCCGGGATGCGCCACCCGCGCCAGTTCGGCAATGAACGCCGACTGTACCAGGCGGCGCTTGTGGTGGCGGGTCTTCGGCCAGGGATCTGGAAACAGGATGAAAACCCGATCGAGGCTTGCGTCCGGCAAGCGGCTGACGATATCGCGTGCATCGCCCTGGACGATACGGACGGTTTTCAGACCCCGCTCATCGATGTGGCGAAGCGCGCTGGCCACCCCGTTCAGGAACGGTTCGACCCCGATCATCAGCACATCGGGCCGGCGTTCCGCCTGGGCCGCGAGGTGTTCGCCGCCGCCGAATCCGATCTCGAGCCAGACCTCGGGCCCGCCCGCCATCAGCGCCTTGGGATCGAACGGTCCTGTCGGGACTCCGAGCCCCGGCAGAAGCCCATCCACCAGAGCCGCCTGCCGCGGCTTCAGCGCGCGGGTCTTGATCCGTCCATAGGTGCGTAGGGGCGCATGGTCCATGACGTCCGCCTTGCCGCATTTGGCCCGGACTGGGTAGCCCTTCTAACCCTCGGCCTCGGCGACGACCGGCTCGGCCTCGCCTTCCTCGACCAGCGAGCGGACCAGCTCGACCAGCCGGCGGCGCACGCGGCGCTGCGGCAGCCTCGGGAACAGATTGGCCAGGTCGACGCCCTCCTGACTCATCAGGAAATTGTGGGCGAAGGGCGCTGCTTCCAACTCTTCGCCCCCCTCGACGGGCTCGGCCGCCGGGTCGCTGAGGCCGTCGAAAAACCAGGCGATGGAGACCCGCAGGGCGCGCGCGATCTCGTAAAGCTTCGAGGCGCTGATCCGATTGGCGCCACGCTCGTACTTCTGCACCTGCTGGAAGGTCAGCCCCAGCGCGTCGGCCAGCTTCTCCTGGCTGACCCCCTGCATGCGGCGACGCAGCCGAATCCGGGCCCCCACGTGCAGGTCGACGGGATTGGGCAGGCGGGTGTCTGTAGCGAGGTCGGTCATCAT
>DASQSO010000545.1:0-2987 GCA_035642335.1 Caulobacteraceae bacterium | reverse complement strand
GCGCATGAGCGTCGGCCAGGAGCTGAACGAGGCTATGGGCGGCGGCGCGATCGGGCGGGTGGAAAAGTCGCGCAATGCGGCCTTCAAGGAGGGCGACCTGGTCACCAACCGCTACGGCTTCCGCGAGGTCTTCACCTCCGGCGAGCGCGGCCTGCGGGTGCTGAAGCCCGAACCCGGCCTGCCACTGACCGTGCACATGGGCCCGCTGGGCGGTCCCGGCTTCACCGCCTACGGCGGCCTGCTACACATCGGCCAGCTGAAGGACGGCGAGCAGGTCTTCGTCTCGACGGCCGCCGGCGCCGTCGGCTCGGTGGCGGCGCAGATCGCCAAGATCCACGGCTGCTACGTCGTCGGCTCGACCGGCTCTGACGAAAAGGTCCGCTGGCTGACCGAGGAAGCCGGGCTGGACGCGGCGATCAACTACAAGAGCGCCCCGATCCGCCAGAGCCTGAAGGCGGTCACGCCCAAGGGCATCGACGTCTATTTCGACAATGTCGGCGGCGACCATCTGGACGCGGCCCTGGCCAGCATGAACAGCCTTGGCCGCGTGGCGGTCTGCGGCATGATCTCGGGCTATAACGAGACGGGCTCGCGCACGGCGGTGCGCAACCTGTCGAACATCATTTACAGCCGCATCAATCTGCGCGGCTTCGTGGCGCCCGACTTCATGCACCTCTACGACCAGTTCAAGTCGGACATGGCCGGCTGGCTGAAGGACGGCCGGGTCAAGTATCAGGAGACCATCTACGACGGCATCGCCAACGCCCCCGCCGCCATGGTCGGGCTGATGCGGGGCGCCAACAACGGCAAGATGCTGGTCAAGCTGGCCGACTGATCGCGGCGTTTGGCGGGGAAGCCCGTGGCGAAGGCCTGCGCCTCAGGCGACGTCGGCGCTCAATGCTTTGCGGCGGTCGCTGGCGCGCGCCTTCAGGCTCTCGGTGCGCAGCTGACCGCAGGCGGCCAGGATGTCGCGGCCCCTGGGCGTGCGGATCGGCGAAGCGTAGCCGGCGCGGTTCAGAATGGCGGCGAAGGTCTCGATGGTCGCCCAGTCCGAGCACTCGTAGGCGGTTCCCGGCCAGGGATTGAACGGGATCAGGTTGATCTTGGCGGGGATGCCGGCCAGCAGCCGCACCAGCGCCCGCGCCTCGGCCGGGGTGTCGTTGACGCCTTTCAGCATCACATATTCGAAAGTCACCCGCCGCGCGTTGGACAGGCCCGGATAGGCGCGGATCGCGGCCATCAGTTCGGCCAGCGGATAGCGTCTGTTCAGTGGAACCAGCTCGTCGCGCAGGGCGTCGTTGGTGGCGTGCAGCGAGATGGCCAGCATGGCCTGGGTGCGGCTGCCCAGCGGCTCCAGCTCCGGAACCACGCCGGAGGTCGAGACCGTGATCCGCCGGCGCGAAATGCCAAGCCCCTCGTTGTCGGAGACGATGTCGATGGCCTCGGCGACATGGTCCAGATTGTACAGCGGCTCGCCCATGCCCATGAAGACGATGTTGGAGAGCCTGCGGTCGGCGCGGTCCGACGGCCATTCGCCCAGGTCGTCGCGGGCGATCTGCACCTGGGCGACGATCTCGGCGGCGGTCAGGTTGCGCACCAGGGCCTGGGTGCCCGTGTGGCAAAAGCGGCAGTTCAGCGTGCAGCCGACCTGGCTGGAGACGCAGAGCGCGCCGGCGCGGCCGACGTCGGGAATGTAGACGCACTCGGCCTCGACGCCCGGCGCAAAGCGGATCAGCCATTTGCGCGTGCCGTCCGAGCTGACCTGGCGGGCGGCGATCTCCGGCCGCGCCAGATCGAAGGCCTCGGCCAGGCGCGCGCGGGTCGCCTTGTCGATATTGGTCATGGCGTCGAAGTCGGTGACGCCGTTGTTGTGGATCCAGCGCCAGATCTGGCCCGCGCGCATCCGGGCCTTGTCCGCCGGCGCGATTTCGGCGCCCACCAGCGCCTCGGCGAGGGCGCCGCGCGTCAGGCCGGACAGGCTCGCGCGGACCGGGCTGGGCCCTGCGTCGGCGCGTGAGAGATCCAATCGGACACCCACGTCGTATGATCCTTTGTGAATATGGCCTTGCTCATAACAGATCGGATGTTGGCGCCCAAATCAGGTCAGGCGCGCGGCTGGTCTTTGCCTGACCGGTCCCTTGCGCTAGCGTCTTTTCGAACGAGCGTTTTGAAAAAGGGAGCGACGCCGATGAAGGCGCTGTTGAGCAAGGCCGTTGGCGGCCCGGACACGCTGGTGCTCGAAGACATGCCGAGCCCGACGCCACGGGCCAACCAGGCGGTGATCCAGGTCAAGGCTTGCGGGGTCAACTATCCCGACGTGCTGATCATTGAGGACAACTACCAGTTCAAACCGGCGCGGCCGTTCGCGCCGGGCGGCGAGGTGTCCGGCGTGGTCAAGGCCATCGGCGACGCGGTGACCAATGTGAAGGTCGGCGACCGGGTGCTCGGCAACACCGGCTGGGGCGGCATGGCGCAGGAGCTGGCCTTGGAGGCCTCGCGGCTGGTGGCGATGCCGGACTCGATGCCGTTCGACGAGGCGGCCGCCTTCATCATGACCTACGGCACCTCCTACCACGCGCTGAAGGACCGCGGTCATATGAAGCCCGGCGAGACCCTCCTGGTGCTTGGCGCCGCCGGCGGCGTCGGCCTGGCGGCCGTCGAGCTGGGCAAGGCCATGGGCGCGCGGGTGATCGCGGCGGCCTCGTCCGCCGAGAAGGTGGCCCTGGCCAAGGAGCACGGCGCCGACGAGGGCGTGGTCTATCCGCAAGGCCCCTTCGACAAGGAAGGCCAGCGGGCGCTTTCCAACCTGTTCAAGGACGCGCTCGGGCCGGCCGGCGCGGACCTCGTCTATGACGGGGTTGGCGGCGACTATGCCGAGGCGGCGCTGCGCTCCATGGCCTGGGAGGGCCGCTTCCTGGTGGTCGGGTTCCCGGCCGGCATCCCGCGCATCCCGCTCAACCTGCCGCTGCTGAAGGGCTGCGACATCG
>DASQSO010000544.1:0-7740 GCA_035642335.1 Caulobacteraceae bacterium | reverse complement strand
GACACCAACTGGGACGACTACGGCGTCGGCAAGTACGAGAAGTGCGCCGACTGCATGGTCCATTGCGGCTTCGAAGGCACGGCCGCGGCCGACGCCGGCAAAAACCCGTTCAAACTCATGGCCGTCACCGCGCGCGGCGTGAAGACCGACGGGCCGATGGCCAAGGATATCCCGCTGGACAACCAGCGGCCGGCCGCCTTCGTCTTCTCAGGCCATGTTGAGCGGAAGCTGGCTGAAATTCGCGCGACCCAGCCCCGGGCCAAGAAAGTCGCGGCCACGACGTAGCTGGCGGAACGCCGTTCCCGCCTCGGCCCCGACGCGGATCAGCGCCGCAAGCTGCAGTGGATCGGCGGCCAGCGCCTTCAGGACCGCGCCGATATCCATGCGCCCGTCGGCCGCCATCCCGGCCCGAGCCGCCTTTGGCAGGCTGCGGTCCGCCGCGTCCGACACTACCCGCGCCACCGCGAACGGCAGGCCGTGCAGCGCCGCCACCGCCCCGGCGATGTGTGACTCCATATCGACCGCGACAGCGCCTGTCGCGGCATAAGCGGCCCGCTTGGCGCCCGCGTCGGCGATCATCGCATCCGAACCGAGCACCGGTCCCGATCTTCCATGCGGAAAGGCCCGCAACAGCGTCGCGGCCCAGTCCGGATCGGTCTCGTATTGCCCATCGGAAAGCAGCACCCGCGTCCCGATCACCCAGTCCCCGGGTTTCAGCCCGTCGGCCAGCGCCCCGCACAGCCCCATGCTGATCACCGCCTCGGCATCGCCGGCCGCAGCCTCCAGCTCCCGCTGCAGCCGCGCCCCGTCGCCGCCACCGGCAACCACGAACACGCCCGACCCCTCCAGGATGTTCAACTCCTGAATAAGGCCCGTCGCGACCAGGATCATCACATGCCGAAGGCGACTTGGCGGTCGTTTGAGCGCGTCAGATTGCGGTAGCGGGCCACCGCCCACAGCGGGAAGACCTTCGGATAGCCATGGTAACGCAGGTAGAAGACCCGCGGAAAACCCCCGCCGGTATAGGCGTCCTGGGTCCAGGTCCCGTCCGCCCCTTGCGTCGCCATCAGATATTGAACGCCGGCCGCCACCGCCGGATGCTCCGCCTCGCCGACCGCCATCAGACCGATCAGCGCCCAGGCGGTCTGGGTCGGGTTGGAGGCGAAGGGTTTGTAGCCCTTATAGTCGAGCGCATAGCTCTCGCAGTCCTCGCCCCAGCCGCCGTCGGCGTTCTGGATCGAAACCAGCCAGTCCACCGCCTTGCGCACAACCGGCGCGGCGCGATCGACGCCCACCGCGTTCAGCGCGCATAGCGCCGACCAAGTCCCATAGATGTAGTTCACTCCCCAGCGGCCGAACCAGCTGCCGTCCGCCTCCTGCTCGCGCTCCAGATAGGCCAGCGCCCGGGCCATGCGCGGGCTATCCTTCGCCTCGCCCAGCTGGGCCAGCATGCTGACGCAGCGCGCCGCCACGTCCACGGTCGGCGGATCGAGCAGGGCGCCATGGTCGGCGAACGGGATATTGTTCAGGTAATGGAAGGTGTTGTCGGCGTCGAAGGCGCCCCAGCCGCCGTTCCGGCTTTGCAGGCCCTCGACCCACTCCGTCCCGCGCGAAATTGCCTCGTCGTAAGCCGCCCCGGCGCCTAAGCGCCCGCGCGCCCGGTCCATGGCCATCACCACAACGGCGGTGTCGTCAAGGTCGGGATAGTGGGCGTTGTTGTACTGAAAGGCCCAGCCGCCCGGCCGCACGTCCGGCCGCACCTGCGCCCAGTCGCCTTTCACGTCCAGCACCTGGCGCGGCTTCAGCCAGGCGATGCCGCGTAGCGCCTCGGCCTCCGCGGCCTCTCCTCCCGCCTCCATCAGGGCGTGGACGACCAGGGCCGTGTCCCAGACCGGCGAGACGCACGGTTGGCAATAGGCCTCGTCCTCGTGCGTCACCACCAGCCTGGCGACCGACTTGCGGGCGAGGACGCGGTCGGGATGGTCGGGCGCATAGCCAAGGGCATCGAACATCATCACGCTGTTGGCCATGGCCGGATAGATCGCGCCCAGCCCGTCCTCGCCGTTCAGCCGCTCGGTGACGAAGGCGACGCAAGCGTCCATCGCCTTCCGCCGCAACCCCTTGGGCCACAGGCCATCAACGGCCTTCAGCACCACGTCCAGCGCGCCAAAGCCCCAGGTCCAGAGCCGCCTGGTATTGGCGGCCCTCGACTTCGGTTTGACGCGAACCGTCGCCTCGTAAAGCTCGTCCACCCGAACGCCGCGGGCGTTGCGCGCCGTAGGCTTCTTCGCCTGCAGCACCAGCAGCGGCACGATCACGGTCCGCGCCCAGTAGGACATTTTCGACAGGTGGATGGGAAACCAGCGGGGCAGCAGGATGATCTCCACCGGCATGGTCGGGATCGTCTTCCACGGCCCCGCGCCATAGAGCGCCAGCTGGATGCGGGTGAAGACATTGGTCGCCGCCGCCCCGCCGTGCTCCAGGATCGCCGCCCGCGCCCTGGCCATGTGCGGCGCGCCGATGTCGTCGCCAATCATCTTCAGGGCGAAATAGGCTTTGACGCTGGCGCTGATGTCGAACACCCCGCCATCGAACAGCGGCCAGCCGCCGTGCGCGCCCTGGATGCGGCGCAGGTAGACGCCAATCTTGCGCTCAAGCTCCAGGTCCTCCGGCTCGCCAAGATAGTGTTTCAGCAGCACATATTCGGCCGGGATGGTGGCGTCGGCCTCCAGCTCGAACACCCAGTGCCCATCCGGCCGCTGCATATTCAGCAGCGCCTCGGTGGCGCGTCCGACCGCGGCGTCCAGCGCGGTCGTCGGCTGGGCGTCGGTGGTCGCGGTGTCGAAAGCCAGACTCATAAGGAGGTGTCCATGCGCGCCGCGACCTTACACGGCGGCTTGCGCAAGCGCCAATTCCGCCGCCCTGAACCCCGACCTCAGCGCCCCCTCGATCGTCGCCGGCAGCCCTGTGTCGGTCCAGTCGCCGGCGAGGGTGAGGTTGGTCCAGGCGGTGTGGGCGTCGGGGCGTTTGCCGGCCTGGTCGGGGGTGGCGGCGAAGGTGGCGCGGCGCTCTTTCAGCACCTGCCAGGGCGGCAGTTCGCTTGGCAGGCCATGCACCTTGGCGACCTCGGCCCAGAGCTGTTCGGCTAGCGCCTGGCGGTCGGTGTCCAGCAGCCGGTCGGCGCCGCTGACGGTCACCGAGATGCGGTCGGGGAAGGCGAATATCCATTCCACCGTCCCGCCGACCAGCCCGACCATGGGCTCGATCCCCGACGGTGGGGCGATGCGGAAATGGCCGTTGACGATGGCGCGGTATTCGTCGGGCGCGGCCAGGCCCGGGACCAGTTCCTGGGCGACCCAGGGCGCGACGGCAAAGATCACCGGCCGGTCGGCGGGGATCGGCCCGTCCTCGTCGGAGAATTTCAAGGCGGTAAGACGGGCCCCCTCGAAATCCAGACTCCGTAAGCGCCGGCCCAGACGCAAGGAGCCGCCACTACGGGTGAGAAAGTCCGTGGCCGGATCGATGAAGGCGGCCGACAGGGTCGGGTGGGCGACGCGCGGCCTATAGAAGCGGCCGCCCTTGGCCAGGGTCTCGCGGATCACCGTGGCGGCCAGTTCGGCAGAGCCAGCCTCGGGCGCGGTGTTCAGGGCGGCGAGCAGGAAGGGCGCCATCAGCCGCTCCCAGAGTGGGCCCTGGGCGCGGATCGCCTGATCGACGCGTTTGTCCGGCCCCGGATAGAGCAGGCTGGCTAGGCCCAGATAGTCGAGCGCATTGGTCCCCGGTACGCGCCGCGTGGGATCGAAAATCCACCAGGGCAGGGCGCCTTCGCTGGGTCGGATGGTCCAGCGCTCGCCGGAGCGGACGTCGGCGAACACGAACCGCGCCTCGTCTGGCCCGGCCAGCCGATCGGCCGCGCCGATCATCGCCAGATACTGCTGGACCGCCTGGTTGCCCGACAGCACCAGGTGGTTGCCATTATCGATGGTCAGGCCTAGCTGGGCGTCGAAATAGGACCGGCAACGGCCGCCGGCCTGGGCCGCGGCCTCGCTCAGCTCCACCTCGACCCCGGCCGACGCCAGCTTCACCGCGGCGGCGAGACCGGCCAGACCGGCGCCGATGACGTATGCTTTCGCTGGGCCCCGCCGCAGGCCGCCGGCCGTCATCCCATCAGGCCGCGCGACAATACGATCCAAAGCAGCGCCGCCTTGCCGATCTTGGCGCGCTCGCGCGGCGGCGCCCAGCCGGCGGCCTCCATCTTGGCCAGGATGGCGCCGTAGACGGCGCTCATCAGCCGGGGCGCGGCCAGCTTGCCGGCCGGCCGCCTGGCCATCACCGCATCGGCCTGGCGGTAGTAGTCGTGGGCCAGTCTGGAGACCGTTTTGCAGGCCGCGTCCACGCGCGGGTCATTGATCACCGTGTACGGCTCGTCGCTGTTGATGCCGGCCTCCACCAGCGCCTCGCGCGGCAGGTAGAGGCGGCCGATGCCGGCGTCCTCGTCCAGGTCGCGCAGGATGTTGGTGAGCTGCAGCGCCCGGCCGAGCGGCCGGGCCAGGGCGTTACCGGGCTCTTCCTCCATGCCGAACACCTTGACCGACAGGCGGCCGACCGCGCCGGCAACCCGGTCGCAATAGAGCTCCAGCTCGGCCAGGGACGGGGCGCGGATGTCCTGGTCCAGGTCCATTTCCATGCCGTCGATCACGGCGATGAAGTCGGCCTGCTCCAGGCCATAGCGGTGGACGTCGGCCGCCAGAAACGCCATCCGCCCCGGCGGCCCGCCGGCATAGAGGCTGCCCACATCGGTGCGCCAGGTGTTCAGGTCGGCGCGGCGCGTTTCCACCGTGCCTACCGGCTCGTCGACGATGTCGTCCACTTCGCGGCAGAAGGCATAGATGGCGTACATGGCCATGCGCTCGGCCTTGGGCAGCACTCGCATGCCGGCGTAGAAGGAACTGCCCGACACCTTCTGCTCGATCGCGCCGGTATCCAGCGTCGCCTGTTCGCTCACTCGACTCTCCTTGGCAGATCGACGGGCCCCGACGCCCGTCGTCCGGCGATCTGATCCTTGCCGGCCAATATGACAAGCCCGAGCACCTCAAGCGGCCGGTGATGGACGCGTTCACTGAGCGGGTCGCGGGCGATCAGCCGGGCGGTGAGGTCCTCGGCCAGCCGCTGGATCAGGGCTACCTCATAGGCGAGGCGGCCGTCCTTGATCTGGCTGGCCAGGGGGCGGGACTGGTCGAGCAATGTTTGCGTGCGCCGCGCCATCTGGACGATTACCGAGCGCAGGGCCGGCGAGGCGGCGGGCTCGGTCAGGGCCTCGACCGTGATCCCCGACGCGGCCATGGCCTCGCCGTCCAGATAGACCCGGTCCAGTTCGCGATAGTCCTTGGCGCAGTCCTGCAGGTGGTTGATCACCTGCAGCGCCGCGCACAGCGGGTCCGACGCCGCCCAGGTCCCGCGCGCCTCGCCGTGGACGTCGAGCACGAAGCGGCCGACCGGCATGGCGGAGCGCCGGCAATAGTCGATCAGCTCGTCCCAGCTGGCGTAACGGCTCTTTGCGACGTCCTGGCGAAAGGCGCCGAGCAGGTCGAGGCCGTGATCCGGGCTGACGCCGCGCGCGTCCAGCGCTTGGCGCAGGGCCAGCGAGGCCGGGTCGGCATCGCTCTCGCCGGCCAGCGTGGCGCGCATTGCCTCGAGTTCAGCCAGCTTCGCCTCGGGCGACAGGTCCTCGTGGTCGGCGACGTCGTCGGCGCCGCGGGCGAAGCGGTAGAAGGCCATGATCGCCGCACGGTGCCGCGGCTTGATGATGAAGGAGGCGACCGGGAAGTTCTCGCCCCTGTGGTCCTTGCTCGGCGTGATTTCCGTCATGACGAGCGCCCCGCCAGGGCCTGGGCGCGGCCCTTCCAGGCGCCGCCCCTTCCGCGCCAGACGTCGGTCGCCGACTTAAGGGTGAAGGCGGTATAGAGCGCCCCGATGACCGGCAGGGCGAGCCCCCAGAGCGGCGAGCGGTGATAGAAGCGCAAGGTCGGCTGGAAGCTCAGGGCCATCAGCGCCCAGGCGGCGATTCCCGCCCATCGCCACGGCCAGGGCGCGAAGACGGCGACCACAGGCGCGGCCAGATAGGTCAGGGCCATGCCGAGGATGGCGCCGGCCAGGATCAGCGGCGAATAGTTCAGCTGGGCATAGGCCGAGCGGGAGATCATCCGGCCGATCTCACCGACGCTGGCATAGGGGCGGATGCTCTCGGCCCGATCGGTGAGGCCGAGCCAGATGGGCCCCTGCGTCTTCATCGCCGCGCCCAGGGTGCAGTCGTCGATCAGGGCCGTGCGGATGGCGGCGATGCCGCCGGCGGCGGCGAGGGCGTCGCTACGGGCCAGCATGCAGCCGCCGGCCGCGCCGGCCGTGCGGCTCTTCGGGTCGTTCACCTTGGCGAACGGATAGACCATGGCGAAGAAGTAGACGAAGGCCGGGATCAGCAACCGCTCGGCGGCGTTGGCGCAACTCAGGCGGGCCATCAGCGAGGTGAGGGCGAGGTTCCCGTCCTCGGCGCGGGCGACCAGGCGGCGGAGGTTGTCCGGCGCGTGGGCGATGTCGGCGTCGGTGAGCAGCAGGTACTTCGGCGGTTGGTCGCCGCCGGTTGCGGCGGCGACGCCCTGGCTGACTGCCCAGAGCTTGCCGGTCCAGCCCGCCGGCAGCGGCGCGCCGCTCAGGATGGTCAGGGCCGCGGCGTTGGGAAGGTCCTTAGCTGCCTTGGCGGTGCCGTCGCTGCTGTTGTCGTCGACCAGGACGACTTGGAAGGGGCCGGGATAGTCCTGGGCCAGCAGGCTGCCGATGGAGCGGGCGATGACGTCGGCCTCATCCCTGGCCGGGACCACCGCGGTGACGGCCGGTCAGGCGGCGGGATCTGGCGGCTGGCCCCGGTCGTCCCGCTGCCGCGCCAGCCAGAAGCCGCCGTGGGCCGCGATCAGGTAGATCCAGATGGCCAGGGGCAGGACGGCGGCGAGGCTCGGCAGAATCTCAGCGGACATAGCCGGCCTGCCGGAACCATGCGAGCGCGTCGGAAAGCCCATCGCGGTAAGGCCGGGCGCTGTAGCCCAGATCGCGCTCGGCCTTGGCGGACGAGAAGAACATGTGGTGGCGCGACATCTTCAGGGCATCGCGGGTCAGGAAGGGTTCCTTGCCCGTGACATGGGCGACGGCCTCGGTGACCAGGGCCAGCGGATAGAGGGGGCCACGGGGCAGGGCGAGCGTGGGCGCCTTGCGGCCGACCATGCCGGCGATGTCGGCCAGCATCGTGCCCAGGCCCACGTCCTGGCCGCCCAGGATGTAGTTTTCGCCCTGGCGGCCCATGTCCATGGCCGCGAGGTGGCCCTCGGCGACGTCGTCGACGTGGACGAGGTTGAGACCGGTCTCCAGGAAGGCTGGCATGCGCCCTTGCGCCGCCTCGACGATGATGCGGCCGGTGGGGGTGGGCTTGACGTCGCGGGGTCCGATCGGGGTCGAGGGGCTGACCATGACAACCGGCAGGCCCTCTTCGGCGGCCATCCGCTCGACCTCGCGCTCGGCGATCACCTTGCTGCGCTTATAAGCGCCGATGGCCTCAGTGGGTTTCAGCGGCAGGGTCTCGTCCGACGGGGTCCCGTCGTCGCGAAAGCCGAGGGTGGCGACGCTGGAGGTGTAGACCACCCGCTCGACGCCGGCGGCCAGGGCCGCGCTCATCACCGCCATGGTTCCGGCCAG
>DASQSO010000543.1:0-8138 GCA_035642335.1 Caulobacteraceae bacterium | reverse complement strand
CAGCCGCGAGGCGACGGCGCCGACGAAGCGGGCCGGATTGGCCTGGTGGATCAGGTCTTCCAGGGTGATGGAGCGGCCGAGGTTCAGCCTGGCGGCGCCCTCGTTCAGCAGGATGTTCAGGCGATGCTGATAGTCCGGGCTGCGCGCCGCGAAGGCCGCGCCGTTGTCGGCCGCCATCCAGATCGCCCCGCCGAAGAGCACCACGATGAAGACCACCGCCATCACCATGGCCCAGAACCGCCGCAGGCCTGGAATGCGCCGGGCCAGGACCCGCGCCAGCCCGTCGATCAGGAGCAGCAGAAAGACGGCCAGGGCGACCGGGGTGAGGATGTGCCGCAGCGCCCAGAGGGTGAACCCGGCCAGGATGACGGTGCTGGCGGCGACGCAGGCGAGGAGCACCGACAGGCGATTGCTCGTCCTTGCGGAGCCGGCGTTCGACTCGATCGGGGCGTTTTCCCGCGCCATGGCTTAGCGGTAGCGTCGCCGGCGCGACTTGACCAGCCTATGGCGCCTGGGCAGTGGAGGCACTCCGGACCCATTCGCGGACGGTTTCCATGGCTTCGGGCGCCAGAGTCTGTTCGATATCGCCATACTCCGATACCGCTCCAGTGCGGGCCCGTTGCAGGAAATGGTTCAGGTCGGGCAGCTTGATCAACGCGGCGCGTCGGTTGGCGGCCAGCGCAGTGCGCACAGCCGGAGCGTGGAAGGCCGGCGGCGTCTGCAGGTCGCGGCCGGCGAACACCACCAGGATCGGGCAGGCGAGGGCGCGGAGGCTTTTGGTCAGGTCGTAGTTCCACCAATAGCGCCGCCAGGGCGCGAGAGCCATCTCGGCGCGAATCTCGATCCGCTCGGCCGGGAAACGGCCGGCGGCGGCCTCGCGTTGGAGAATCTCCCGCGTCCGCGCCCGGCCTTCGTCGGCGGTCGGCGCGGTCCGGCCCGCGGCCGACAGCGCGTGGGCCAGGGCGATGGTCCGTTCCGGATGCAGGGGCCGGCCGCCGACGGCGATGGCGCAGCGGAACAGCTCGGTGTCGAACATCTCCTCTTCGGGCACGCCGCTGGGGGTGAGCATGACGCAGAAGGCGATCATTGGGTCGGCGGCGGCGACATCGGCGCTGATATGGCCGCCCTCGCTGTGGCCTAGGAGGCCGATGCGGGCCGGGTCGACGCCGGGCAGGGTGCGTAGAAAGCCGACCGCCTCGGTCAGGTCGGCGGCCAGGTCGCCGGTGGTGGCCGTGCTGAAATCGCCGGCGGATTCGCCGATCCCGCGCTTGTCGTAGCGCAGGGTGGCCAGGCCCAGACGCGTCAGCACATCCGCCCAGATGGCCATGGGGCGGTGGCCGAACGTGCGCTGATCGCGATCGGTCCCGCCGAACCAGGACGAGAGCACCACCGCGCCACGGGCCGGCGGCCCCGACGGCGTGGTCAGCGTCCCAACCCGGCGTGTCCCATCCGCGCCGGTGAACGAGACGGCCTCGGTGGCGTAAGGAAACGGCGGGGTTGGCGTCTGCGGCCGCGGCGCTTTGGGTTTCGTTGGGGGTGGCCCGCGTTCGAAGGTCATCGGATAGGCGCAGCCGGCGTGGCGGCACTCGCCGGCCAGCCGCTCGCCGTCTGGCCAGAGCTCAAGCGCGACATCGATGATGGCGGCGCTGAAACGCCATTGATCGCCGCGTCTGACCAGCGGTAACTCCAGCTCGCCAACGGTGCGGGTCGCCAACCTGGCGACGCCGCCCTCCGCCGTGGGTTCGAGCCTGAAGCTCAGGGTCGCCTGGCCTGTGCCGGAATCGAGCTTTCCGGTCCAACTACCTGAAATGTCTGGGTTCATACTTTCAGGATCGCCTCCCGATCCCGACTTGGCAAAGCACGATAGGTTGGCTTGTCGAGGCGCCCCGCGCGTGCCACCCTTAGGCTCCGAAATGGCGGGACCTCCAGCTCGCCGTGATCCAGTCGCGCCGCCGCCGCGTATGACCTGCAGCGCCGAACATGGCGCCAGACCTGGAGAAATATCCAAATGTCCAAGACCAAATCGCGGCTGCTGATCGCCGTGGCCGCCGCCACGATCGGTGTCGGCGGCAGGCGAGCCCCTGACCGTCACCGAGCGCGCCAGGGGCCATCTGGTCCTGACCGACGCCAAGGGCGGCAAGTCGATGATCACCATCGCCAACGTCACCCAATCCAACGGCGTGATCCATGTCGTCGATACGGTGCTGATGCCCTGAGCGGCCAGCTCCTATTCGTTCCAGCCCCGGCCTTTCGAGGTCGGGGCGCGGGTCTCTCTTCGCACCCGCACTTGTCGCCAAAAGCCCTCACGACTATGGTCCGCGCCCTTCCTTGAGGGCCGGTAGCTCAGTGGTAGAGCACTCGACTTTTAATCGAGTGGTCGAGGGTTCGACCCCCTCCCGGCCTACCAAGCTACGTTGTAGTACAGTTGCTTATGAGGAGCGCCGCCGGCGGCGCATTCCCGAGAACTCTCAAGGGTAACGTTACGGGTAACGACGGGTTGCCGAATCGGGCCTTCCGGCAATCGCAGAGCCCGTTGGCATGACCATCTGAGGGGACGCCATGGCCGCTCCCTCAAGCCTCGGAGGGAGCGCGCGTGATCAAGCATGCCGAGCGGCGCGCGGGCGACGGCTCACCCGCCAGCAGTCTGAGCGCCTAACCCACAATCGGGCGACTCAGCGCGTCGGCGGAGGTCACGCCCGTCGCCGGATTTCCCCTTGTAACCCGCCGGCGCGCGCCGTCGAAACCCCTTGCGGAGGATTGGCGAACGGAGCGCGCCGGGCGCTCGACGTTTACGCCGCCGGAGGCTCCAAGATGTACAAAACTCGTTCAACGCTGATGCTCCTCGCCGGCCTGTCGCTGGCGGCCTCGCTCGCCGCGGCGCCCGCCCTGGCCGTCGTTCCGGGTTCCCGCGCGGAGGTGAACACCGACGCCGATGGCTTGGCCCTGCAAGGCTATGATCCCGTGGCCTATTTCATCGATGGCGCGGCGACGCCCGGCCAAGCCCAGTTTACCGCTGTCTATCAGGGCGCGCGCTACCAGTTCGCCAGCGAAGCCGATCTGAAGAAATTCCAGGCCGATCCCGCGGCCTACACGCCCCAGTTCGGCGGCTTCTGTGCTACGGGCGCCGCCTACGGCGAGAAAGTCAACGGCGATCCTACCGCGTGGAGGGTCGTCGACGACAAGCTCTACCTCAACTACAACAAGAGCGTGGCGGCGCAATGGAGCCAAGATACTTCAGGCAACATCAAGCGGGCCAACGGCGAATGGCCGACCATCAAGGATAACGCAGCGACGCAATAGGACGCTATAGGACGTGTCCATTCGGCTGACCCTCGCCCGGCCAATGAGCAAGTCCATCTTGCCGGCTCTCCTGGCGCTCGCCTGCGGGGTCTGCGCGCCGGCGTTGCTGGGAGCGGCTCACGCGCAGCCGGGGGCTGGCGCGGCGCCCTCGGCGGTGATCACCCGGTTCAAGGGACGGCCCGCGCCCTCCCTGTCGGGGGCGAGCGATCGTTCTGGGGCGCCGATCGATCTCCCGGCTCTGCGCGGCAAGGTGGTGATCGTCAACATGTGGGCGACCTGGTGCGCGCCATGCCGGATCGAGATGCCCAGCCTGGAGCGCCTCGCCGCGGCTCATCCCCGTGATCTGGTGGTGATCGCCGTCTCCAACGACCAGCAGGGCTGGCCGGCCGTGAACGGGTTCTGGGGGCCGAAGTTCGCGCACGTTCGGCTGGCCCTGGCCTCCGGACCTGATCTGTCCAGACGCCTGGGCGTGCTGGGACTTCCCTACAGCCTGGTGATCGATCAGAACGGCGACGAGGTCGCCCGCGTGCCCCGGGCGGGCGAATGGGATGCCGGAGCTTTACGCTCGCTTGTCGATGCGGCCATCGCCTTTCCGCCGGCGGCCACTGCCGCTCACCGAGGAGCCTGAACGCCGCCTTCCCCGGCGAACGTCCGCCGCGGCTCTGGCTCGCGGGCGGGGAACCGCGAGGCCGGTGCTGTGATTTCGCCGCCGATCCCCCTCACACCATGCCGCTGTCTATCGAACTGCTCTACAAGCCGTACGATTTCGTCGGCGCCTTCTCGGTGGCGGCGCGGCTCTGCCTGCTCGCCCTGGTCATCCCGGCGTCGAGGACAGGGTTGGAGCTGACCCAATCGGTGCGGGGCCGCCATGTCTGAATCCAGCGACGCGCCGCCTATGACCATCTCTATCGACGGGATCGAAAAGCGCTTCGGCCGCTATCCGGCGCTGAACGGCGTCAGCCTGGAGATCGGCCATGGCGAGTTGCTGGCGCTGCTGGGTCCGTCGGGATCGGGCAAGACCACGCTGCTGCGACTGATCGCCGGCCTGGAATTCCCCGACCGCGGCCAGGTGCTGTTCGATCGCCAGGACGTCACCTATCTGCACGCCGCTGCGCGCCAGGTCGGGTTCGTCTTCCAGCAGTACGCCCTCTTCAAGCACATGACCGTGGCCAGGAACGTCGCCTTCGGCCTCGACGTGCGGCGCAAGGGAAAGCCACCGCGCGCCGAGATCAACCTGCGCGTCGACGAGCTCCTGAAGCTGGTCGAGCTCAGCGGCACGGGGCCGCGTTATCCGTCGCAGCTTTCCGGCGGCCAAAGGCAGCGAGTGGCGCTGGCCCGCGCCCTGGCGGTCTCGCCGAGGGTGCTTTTGCTCGACGAGCCGTTCGGGGCGCTGGACGCCACGGTGCGCAAGTCACTGCGCCGCGAGCTTCGCCGTATCCACGACGCCACCGGCGTCACCACCATCTTCGTCACCCACGACCAGGAGGAGGCGCTGGAGCTGGCCGACCGCGTCGCCGTCCTCAACCACGGCAAGATCGAGCAGATCGGCGCCCCGGCCGAGGTGCACGACAATCCCGTCAGCGCCTTCGTTTGCGGCTTCGTCGGCGAGTCCAACCGGTTCGAGGGCCGGGTCGCGCGAGGGGTCTTCAGCGCCGGCCCGATCACCGCCTCGGCGCCCGGCGTCGTGGACGGCGCGGCGGTCGCCTTCGTTCGCCCGCACGAGCTGGTCATCGCCGGGCCGGAGGAGGGGTTCGAGACCCATGTCGGCCGCGTCATCCCCCAAGGCCCCATCGGACGCATCGAGACCCAGACCGCCGACGGCCGCTGGATCGAGGCCAACTTCGCCCGCGCCCAGCTCGACGCCCTCGCCCCCGGCGCGCCGCTCCGCCTGGCCGTCACGCAGGCGCACGTCTTTCCGGCCGCACTCCCCGTGACAACTGGCGCGATCGGGTGATCGGCGCGACATTGATCGTTCGATGTTGCTCCGCCACCTGTCCTATTTCGTCACCCTGGCGCGCGAGCGGCATTTCGCGCGGGCGGCGGACGCCTGCCATGTGGCCCAGCCCACGCTTTCCGCCGCTATCCGCAAGCTGGAGGAGGATCTTGGCGCGCGGCTGGTGGTGCGCGGCCACAGCTTTGTCGGACTGACCTCCGAGGGCGAGCGGGTGCTGGCCTGGGGGCGGCAGATCCTCACCGACTACGACAATCTGCGCGACGACCTGTCGAGCCTGCGCAAAGGCATGGTCGGAACGCTGCGGATCGGCTGCATCCCGGCCGCGATGCCGTCCGTCGCCTTCCTGACCGCGCGCTTCTGCAAGGACCATCCGGCGGCGCAGGTGGCGATCCGCTCGCTCACCTCCCGCGCCATCCAGGCCGAGCTGGACGCCTTCGACATCGACGCCGGCATCACCTATCTGGAAAACGAACCGCTCGAACATGTGCGCCGCGTGCCGCTCTATACCGAGCGTTATGTGTTCGTGACCGGACATGGGCATGCCCAGGCCGCGCGCAAGACCATCAGCTGGGCTGAGGCCGCGGACGAGCGGCTTTGCCTGCTCAGCGAGGACATGCAGAACCGCCGAATCCTCAACAACGTGGCGGCGGCGGCCGGCATCGCCCTGACGCCGACGGTGACGTCGAATTCTTTTCTGGCCCTGTTCGCGCACCTGCGCCAGGGCGGCTGGTCCAGCATCGTGCCGCACACCTTCTCCTACCTGCTCGGCGACGCGCGAGAACTGGTGGCCATCGAACTGGAGCCGGCGCACACCCAGGTGGTGGGGCTGGTGCTGTCCAACCGCGATCCGCCGGCGCCCATGGCCAGCGCGCTGCTCGCCTCGGTGATGGACATCGACGTCGAACTGGCGTTCGGGGCGGCGGGTTAATCGGTTTCGCCTATCAATCCTTCCAAGACTTTCATTTGCCATGCCGGACTATCCGGCGCGAACCTCCTTATTGTTCGAGACGAGAACGGGAAGCACAAGCTCGTATCTACTCGGATGAGGAAGCGTTGGCTCATGAGGCGGATCAACATCTGAAAACATAGGCCGCTGTTGCTGGCCGGGATCAACTCACGCGCCCGCTCCCCTCGGGCGCCGGACCGCGCACCTCTTTGCCCCCTTGGAACATGGATGCATTGAGATGGCCAAGATTGTCTGCGTTTTGTACGACGACCCGATCGACGGGTATCCGAAATCCTACGCCCGCGATGGCCTGCCCAAGCTGGATCACTATCCGGACGGCCAGACCCTGCCGACGCCTGGGGCCATCGACTTTGAGCCTGGCGTTCTGCTGGGCAGCGTCACGGGCGAACTGGGCCTGCGCAAATATCTCGAGTCGCAAGGCCATACGCTTGTCGTGACCTCCGACAAGGACGGCCCGGAGTCGCGGTTCGAAAAGGAACTTCCTGACGCCGAGATCGTCATCTCCCAGCCCTTCTGGCCCGCCTATCTGACCGCCGAGCGCATCGCCAAGGCGCCGAAGCTCAAGATGGCCATCACCGCCGGCATCGGCTCCGACCATGTGGACATCGACGCGGCGATCAAAAACGACATCAGCGTCGTCGAGGTCACTTACAGCAACTCGATCAGCGTCGCCGAGCACGTGGTGATGATGATCCTGGGCCTCGTCCGCAACTATATCCCCGCCTACCAGTGGGTGGTGAAGGGCGGCTGGAACATCGCCGACTGCGCCGAGCGCTCCTATGATGTGGAAGGCATGCACGTGGGCACGGTGGCCGCCGGCCGTATCGGCCTGGCCGTGCTGAAGCGGCTGAAACCCTTCGACATGCATCTGCACTATTTCGACCGCCACCGCCTGCCGGCCGAGGTGGAGAAGGAATACGGCTTGATCTGGCACGACACCGTCGAGGACATGGTCAGGGTCTGCGACGTGGTCACCATCAATGCGCCGCTGCACTCCGAGACCGAACACCTGTTTAACGACGCCCTGCTCGCGAAGATGAAGCGCGGCGCCTATCTGGTGAACACCGCGCGCGGCAAGATCTGCGACCGCGACGCCATCGTGCGGGCGCTGGAGAGCGGCCAGCTCGCCGGCTATGCTGGCGACGTCTGGTTCCCGCAGCCGGCGCCCAAGGACCATCCATGGCGGACCATGCCGCACCACGGCATGACCCCGCACATCTCCGGCACCTCGCTCTCGGCCCAGACGCGCTATGCCGCCGGCGTGCGCGAGATTCTGGAATGCTACTTCGAGGGCCGGCCGATCAGGGACGAGTACCTGATCGTGCAGGGCGGCAGATTGGCGGGCGCCGGCGCCCACGCCTACGCCGAGGGCGACACGACCGGCGGGTCGGAAGACGCCGCCCGGTTCAAGAAGTCGGCCTGAATGACCGATCGGACGGTCCGGCGCGCCCTTGCACCTGTCCATTCCGCCCTTCCCATGGATCAATCCGACATTCCCACAGCGGCCCTTGCGCCGAAGGGTATCAGCCAGGCCCATCTGGCCTCGTGGCCGGCCTGGCGGACAGCCCTTGTCTCCGGCCTGGGCGGGACGCTGGCCATCTTCATCCTGGCCGAAGCGAGCGACCTCGCACACGCCGCCCTGCTGATCGCGCCGTTCGGCGCCAGCTGTGTGCTGGTCTTCGCCCTGCCGCAGTCGCCGCTGGCCCAGCCCCGCAACGTGATCGGCGGACACCTGATCTCGGCGGTGGTCGGGCTGGCGGCCTATGCGCTGCTCGGCGCGCACCCGTGGAGTTTCGCGATCGGGGTCGGCCTGGCCATCGCCGCCATGCAGATCACCGGCACGGTGCACCCGCCGGCGGGCGCGGACCCCATCGTGGTGATCCTCGCCAAGGCCGGTTGGCTGTTCCTGCTGTCGCC
>DASQSO010000542.1:0-11472 GCA_035642335.1 Caulobacteraceae bacterium | reverse complement strand
CGCCGTCCAGGGGCGGGCAGGGGCCTTCGTGGCCAGGTAGCCGGCGATCTCGTCCTGCGTCAGCCGCTTGAAGATCAGCCGGCTCTCGCTCATGCGCGCGCCCGCGCGACCATCCGGCGCGACCAGGCAGACGGCGCTGAGCACCCGGTGCGCGCGGCCGGAGATCAGCGCCAAAAACCGCCGCGCCTCGGCCTCGTCCGCCGGTTTGCCCAGCATGCGGCGGCCAACGGTCACGATCGTATCGGCGGCCAGCACATAGGCGTCTGGTCTTCGCGTCCGGACGGCGTCGGCCTTGGCCCGCGCCAGGCGCGCGGCGGCAAGGCGCGGCGTCTCGTCCTTGAGCGGCGTCTCGTCGATGTCGGAAGGGTCGATCTGGTCGGGCTCGACGCCGATCTGGCGGAGCAGATCAAGGCGCCTTGGGCTGGCGCTCGCCAGCACGAGCGGAGGTCGGCTGGTCAGCTATTTGAACCGGTAGGTGATGCGGCCCTTGGTCAGGTCATAGGGCGTCATTTCGACCAGAACCTTGTCGCCGGCCAGCACGCGGATGCGGTTCTTGCGCATCTTGCCGGCGGTATGGGCGATGATTTCATGCTCGTTGTCGAGCTTTACGCGGAAGGTCGCGTTGGGCAGGAGCTCGCTCACCGTGCCCGGAAATTCCAGCAGTTCTTCTTTCGCCATACGGTCTCTCTAAAGTGGACGGACTAAAACAAGACGGCCCGCGCCGGCCAGTCCGGTGCGCGAGCCGTGCTTCGCCTCAAAGTATAACGCATTCAGCCCCCAAAGGTCGATGGCTTGCCGAAACGCTCCAGCATGCGCGCCTTCAGGTCGTCGCGCACGCCGCGGTAGGCGTCCAGCACCGCCTCGCGCGAGCCGGTCGCCAGGGTCGGATCGAAGGTGGGCCAATAGTCGATCTCGACCGCCGCGCCGCGGGTCATCTCCACCGCCCGGTGCTGTGCCTCGGGCGTCAGCGAGATGACCAGGTCGAAGCCGCTGGCGGCCAGATCGTCGAAGCTCTTGGCGTGATGGCGGCTTAAGTCCGCGCCGACCTCCTCCATCACCGCCACCGCGAACGGGTCGAGTTCGCCGGCGGGCGCCAGACCGCAGCTGTCGACATAGGCCTGGCGGCCATAGATCAGCTTCATCAGCCCCTCGGCCATGGGCGAGCGGACGCGGTTGAGATTGCAGGCGAACAGCACGGCGCCCGGAAGTCGCGGATCAGCCAAGGCCTAGCCTCGCCAATGCAGAGCGCAGACCAGGGTGAAGAGCCGCCGGGCGGTATCGATGTCGGTCTCGACCTTGCCCTCCAGGCGGCTGCGCAGCAGGGCCGAGCCCTCGTCGTGCAGGCCGCGCCGGCCCATGTCCAACGCCTCGATCTGAGCCGGGGTGGCGTTGCGGATGGCGTCGTAATAGCTCTCGCAGACCAGGAAATAGTCCTTGATGATGCCGCGGAACGGCGACAGCGACAGCAGCTGCCGGTGGGCGTAGTTCGGCCCGATGATGTCCAGCGCCAGGCGGTTGTCGATCAGGGCGATGGTCAGCGCATAGGGCCCGCCGTCGGCGCCGGCCGGCGCGAAATAGTTGGCCTCCAGAAGATCGAAGATGGCGACCTGGCGCTCATGCTCCTGGTCGCGCGAGACCGAGGCCAGTGACGCCTCGTCGAGGACAACGCTCTGCAGCCGGTGCTTTGATCGGTCGTCGGTCACTCCCGATCCTCCGCCGCGCCTCGGCGACGGAAATCCGATCTCAAGTCCTGCTTGAAATCCACGCGGCCGGCATCAAGCCCCCTCCGCCGCACCGCGTGCGGTCCCCCTCCCCCACTGGGGGAGGATCTGGGAGCAATCCTGACCACGATCCGACTCCTCTCGGCTGCGCCTGCTTTAGTGCAAGACGGGCCGCTTCGTCATCCGCGCCGATTGAGCCGGATCGAGGCCGACCGGGCGTGGGCTGGCAGGCCCTCGGCTTCGGCCAGGGCAACCGTCGCCGGCGCCAGGCGGGCGAAGGCTTCGGCGTCGCAACCGATTATCGAGGTGCGCTTGAGGAAATCGAACACCGAAAGGCCGGACGAGAACCGCGCCGCCCGGCTGGTCGGCAGCACGTGGTTGGAGCCGGCCACATAGTCGCCGATGGCCTCCGGCGAATGGCGGCCGAGGAAGATCGCCCCCGCGTGGCGGATCTGCGCGGCCAGCGGCTCGGGGTCCGCCACCGCCAGTTCGACGTGCTCGGGGGCGATCTGGTTGACCAGGGCCGCGGCCCTATCGAGGCCGGCGATCACCACCGCCCCGTGGTCGTTCCAGGAGGCGCGCGCCGTCTCGCGAGTCGCGAGCTGAAAGAGCTGCAGCGCCATGGCCGCCTCGACCCGGCCGGCGAACACCTCATTGTCGGTGATCAGGATGGACTGGGCGTCGGGGTCGTGCTCGGCCTGGGACAAGAGGTCGGCGGCGATCCAGTTCGGATCGTTCTGGCCGTCGGCCACCACCACGATCTCGGACGGCCCGGCCAGGGCGTCGATGCCGACGACGCCGTAAAGCCTGCGCTTGGCGGCCGTGACGTAGGCGTTGCCGGGTCCGACGATCTTGTCGACGGGGCTGATGGGCCCGGCGCCATAGGCCAGGGCCGCGCAGGCCTGAGCGCCGCCGACGCGCCAGATCTCGCTGATCCCCGCCTCCTTGGCCGCCGCCAGCACCGCCGGCTCCAGGCGGCCCGGCGGGGTGACCATGGCGATGCGCCCGACGCCGGCGACGGCGGCCGGCACCGCGTTCATCAGCACGCTGGACGGATAGGCCGCTCGGCCGCCGGGCACATAGATCCCGACCGCGTCGAGCGCCGTCCAGCGCCAGCCGAGCTCGACGCCGGCCTCGTCGGTGAAGCGCGCGTCGGCGGGCCGCTGACGCTCGTGATAGGCGCGGATGCGGGCCGTGGCGAAGGCGATGGCCTCGCGCACCTCAGGCGTACATTGGGCCGCGCCCGCCTCGATCTCGGCCGAGGTGACGTGGATGGTCTCCTCGTCCAGCTCGACGCCGTCGAACCGGTGCGAATAGTCCAGCAAGGCGCGCAGGCCCTCGGTCTTCACCCGCTCGATGATCTCGGCGACGGCGGCGTCCACCTCGGCCGGCGACCCGCGCGCCTCGTCGAGGAAGGCTGCGAAGTCGGCCTCAAAGGCCGGGTCCTTGGCGTTGAAGCGGCGCATGGCGGCGTTGTCGCCGGTTGACGCCGAAACTCAAGGGGTTTGTGACCAAGCCTCGCGTTGAATTGAGAACAGATCGACAGGCGTGTTCCTGATTGAGATGGCCTTGAGGTTCTCCAGCCCAAGCTTTTCGAGCACGCGTTTCGAGCGAAGGTTTTCCGGCCGCGTCAGCGCGACGACCCGAGGCCATCGCCGGACGCCAAAGCCATAGGCCAGGGCCGCGGTTGCTGCCTCGGTGGCGAGCCCTCGGCCCCATGCGGACTCAGATAGCAGAAATGCGAGCTCGGGCGTTCGATCCTCGCCGAACTCATAGAAGCCGCAGCGGCCGATCACGGCGCCGTCGCGGAGCCTTACCGTCCACATTGCTAGGCTCTCGCCGGACGAGTGCATGTTGTCAAACACCGGCCTGAAATCTTCGAGGGATCTGGGCAAGGTAATGAGGTGTTCGCGAACTGGCGGCTCCGACCAGATCGCCCAAAGCAGATCGAAGTCGGCTTCTTCAAGCGGACGCAGGCTAAGCCGAGATGTTTCGAGCAGCGGGGCTGTCACTCTTCGTCGCGCACTATTCGAAGCAGCGCAGCGCTCGGCGCGCTCCACGCCGGCATCTCCCGCAAAGACCGAAGCGGTCGCTTCTGCCGCGGGACGGCGGAGACGCGGGCGATCGGCTGGCCATGGCGGGTGATGACGACGTCCTCCCCGTCATCGACCCGATGCAGGAGCCCGCTCAGGTGGGTCCGCGCATAGCTTAGAGTAACGGTGAGCATCTTCACTCCCCGTGCGTCGGGGCGTGCTTGGCGGGCCAGGGGTCGGAGAGGTCGGCCATGGCGGCGTCGATGCATTCGACCTCCAGGTGCAGGTCGCCGCCGCCGGCGAAGCGCAGCAGGACCCCGCCGCCCGGAGCATCGCCCGGCTCGAAATCCACCGCCAGAAGCTCGACGACGGCGTCCGGCTGGTCGCGCTTCAGGTTGCGCGCCTTCACCGCGATCACCGAGCCGAACTGCAGAGCCGCGCGCACCCGCTCGACGCTGGGCGCCTCGGTCTCCCAGCGGAAGCGGTTGAGCACCAGGGTGATCCGGCGCTCGGACGGCTCGTATGAGATGTCGCCAATGTGGCCGATGGCGTCCTGCAGCGCGGCGGAAATCACCCCCAGATCGTCGGTGTCCTCGGCAAGCAGCTTCAGCGGCGCTGGCGTCTCGGGCATCGGCGTGCGCTTTAGTCCCCGCCGCCCTGCAGGCGCCGCACCCGCGCTCCGCAGGCGCCCAGCTTCTCCTCCAGTCGCTCGAAGCCGCGGTCGAGATGATAGACCCGGTTGACCATGGTCTCGCCGCGCGCCGCCAGGCCGGCGATCACCAGGCTGACCGAGGCGCGCAGGTCCGTGGCCATGACCTGCGCCCCTTCCAGCGACGCGACCCCGCGCACCCTCGCCTCGCCGCCCTGGACGGTGATGTCGGCGCCCAGGCGCGACAGCTCCGAGACGTGCATGAAGCGGTTCTCGAAGATGGTCTCGCGGATGACGCTCTCGCCGTCGGCCGTGGTCATCAGCGCCATGAACTGGGCCTGCACGTCGGTGGCGAGGCCCGGATAGGGGTCGGTCTCGATATCGACCGCCTTGAGCCGGGCGCCGTTGCGCTTGATGATCACCCCGTCATTGGCGTGGACGACGTCGGCGCCCGCCTCCTCGATCCGGTCGAGCAGCGCCTGGATGAAATCCCCGCGCGTGCGGGTCAGCCGCACCTCGCCGCCGGCCATGGCCGCGGCCACCGCGTAGGTGCCGGTCTCGATCCGGTCGGGCATGACCGCGTGGGTCGCCCCATGCAGCTTGGAGACCCCGGTGATGGTGATGGTGTGGGTTCCGGCGCCCTCCACTTTCGCGCCCATGGCGTTCAGGCACTGAGCCAGGTCTTCCAGCTCGGGCTCGCGGGCAGCGTTCTTCAGCACCGTCACGCCGCTGGCCAGCACCGCGGCCAGCATGGCGTGCTCGGTGGCGCCCACCGTGGAGATGGGAAACTCGATCTCCGCGCCGGTCAGGCCGCGGGGCGCCTGGGCGTAGACATAGCCCTCGTGCAGGTCGATGTGCGCGCCCAGCGACGCCAGCGCCTTCAGGTGCAGGTCGACCGGCCGCGCGCCGATGGCGCAGCCGCCGGGTAGGCTGACCTTGGCGTGGCCGGTGCGGGCCAAGAGCGGCCCCAGCACGTTGAACGAGGCGCGCATCTGGCGGACCAGGTCGTAGGGGGCGAAGGCGCTGGTCACCTCCGGCGCGTGCAGCACGGTCTCGGGCCCCGCCAGCCCCTCGCGCTCGTCGACGTCGACGCCCAGCCGACGCAGCAGCTGAGCCAGGAAACGCGTGTCGGCCAGCCGCGGCATGTTGGTCAGCCGCAGGGGCTGGTCGGTCAGAAGGCTCGCGGTCATCAGCTTGATGGCGGAGTTCTTCGCGCCGGAGATGGCGATCTCGCCTTCCAGCCGGGCTCCGCCAGTGATCGCGATACGGTCCATGACGCCCCTTTGCGGGCCCGCGTCCAAGTCTCGCGAGCGGCTCATCCAACCCCGCTTGTATACCACGTCCGTTGCGGCGCAAGCGGCGCCCTATCTAGTTGGATTCAGGCGCAGTCTTGGCGGGCTTGGGCGCCTTGCGACGCTTGAGATTCGCCCTCAGCGCCGCGGCCAGCCGCGCCTCGCGGGTCGGCGGCGGTTTGGGCGTCTTCGGAGGATTGGGCGCATCGTCCATCCGCAAAGGGCTAGCCGAACAGGCGCCGAGGTCAAGCCGCTTGACGCGGGCGTCCCGGACAGCGCGATCCGGATCAAGACCAGGCCCGCCGCGCGCGGGCCGAACGCTTTCATGGCTTCTCTCTAGAGGCGCCCGCTTCAGCGGCGCTCGGTCGGTTTACCCTTCACACCAGCGCCCCATTCCGCTAACACCCCGCGCTCCCTCCGTGGAACGCCGTCGTAGCTCAGTGGTAGAGCGCATCCTTGGTAAGGCTGAGGTCGACAGTTCAATCCTGTCCGACGGCACCACGACCCTGATCGCGCGCCACGCCGGCAAGGCCAACGCGGCTGAACGCCTTTTGCCTGATCTGTCCCTGGCCTAGTCTCTCGCCAGCGAGGCGATAGGAGCAAAGCATGGCGATCGGGACCGAGCGGCTGGTCGGGCGCAAGGATGGCGCGATCGGGTGGATGACCTTCAACAATCCGATGCGGCGCAACGCCGTCTCGGTGGACATGTGGCAGGCCATTCCCGGTGTGCTGGCCGCGTTCGAGGCCGATCCGGCCATCCGGGTGATCGTCTTCACCGGCGCGGGCGACAAGGCCTTCGTCTCCGGCGCCGACATCTCGCAGTTCGCCGAGCAGCGCGCCGACCGCGAGGCCAACGAGATCTACAGCGCCCACAGCGCCGAGGCGAACCGGGCCATGGTGCGGCTGACCAAGCCGTCCATCGCCATGATCCGCGGCTACTGCATCGGCGGCGGCATGGCGGTGGCGCTGACCTGCGACATGCGCATCTGTTCGCAGGACGCCCGCTTCGGCATTCCGGCCGCGCGGCTGGGCCTGGGCTACGGCTATGACGGCCTGAAGGCCCTGGCCGACCTAGTCGGGCCGTCCTTCGCCAAGGATATCCTGTTCACCGCCCGCCAGTTCGACGCGGCCGAGGCGCTGCGCATCGGCCTGGTCAACAGGGTGACCTCGGCGGAGGACCTGGACACCGCCGTGCGCGACTACGCCGCCATGATCGCCCGCAATGCGCCCCTGACCGTCAAGGCGGCCAAGCTGGCGGTGCGCGAGGCGATGAAGGATCCCGAACGTCGCCAGCTGGACGAGGTCGCCAAGGCCGTCGACGCGTGTTTCCAGAGCCAGGACTACGCCGAAGGCCGCACCGCCTTCATGGAAAAGCGCGACCCGGTATTTCAGGGGAGGTGAGGGTTCAGATCGCCCCTTCCGTCCGCATCGCCGCGATCTCTTCGACGCTGTAGCCGACCGAGGCCAGGACCTCGTCGGTGTTCTCCGGCTGGACAGGGGCGGCGCCGCGGATGGCCTTGTCGACGCCGACCAGGTTCAGCGGCGAGGCGACCATGTGGGTCGGGCCAAGGCGCGGGTGGTCGACTGGGGCGGCCATGCCCAGGTGGCGAACTTGCGGATCGGCGAAGGCTTGGTCGATGCGGTAGATCGGCCCGCAGGGTATGCCGACGGTCTCGAGCCGCTCGACCCAGTGGGCGCTGGGCTTTTGGATGGTGTCGGCGGCAATGGCGGCGTTGACTTCGTCCCGCGCCCGGGCGCGGCGGCTCGACGAACGCTAGGCGGGGTTGTCCAGCCACTCGGGGTGACCCATGGCCTCGCACAGGGCTCGCCATTGCTTTGGCGACGAGGCGGCGATGTTGATGTGGCCGTCGGCGGTGGGATAGGCGCTGGACGGCGCGATGGTCGGGTGGTCGTTGCCGGTCTGGCCTGCCACCTCGCCGGCCATCAGCCAGCGCGAGGCCTGGAAGTCCAACATGAAGAGCTGGCTCTCCAGGAGCGAGGTGTGGACGTAACGGCCCTCCCCGGTCCGCTCGCGCTGGTAAAGCGCCATCATGATCCCCAGCGCCAAGAGCGTGCCGGCGGTCATGTCGGAGATGGCGATGCCGACCCGCATGGGCCCGCGGCCCGGCTCGCCGGTGATCGACATCAGTCCGCCCATGCCCTGGGCGATCTGGTCGACCCCGGCGCGGTGGCCGTAAGGGCCGTCCTGGCCGAAGCCGCTGATGCTGCCATAGACCAGGCGCGGATTGACCGGCTTCAGGTCTTCGTAGGCGACCTTCAGCCGGCGCTTCACGTCCGGCCGCATATTCTCCACCACCACATCGGCCTGGCGCGCCAGCCGCAGGAAGGCGGCGTGGCCGGACGCGGATTTCAGGTTCAGGCTGATGACGCGCTTGTTGCGGTGCAGGTTCTGGTAGTCGAAGCCGTCGCGGGCGCCGACCAGGTCATCGGCCCCGGCCGGCGGCTGAACGGCGATGACGTCGGCGCCCCAGTCGGCCAGGTGGCGCACGCAGGTCGGCCCAGCGCGGGCCAGGGTCAGGTCCAGCACCACAAGGCCGGCGAGCGGCCTGTCTTCGCTGCGCATGGAGCGTCTCCCGAGGGGAGCGACCACCCAATCCCAGCCGCCGCGCGCTCGTCAACCCCGGCTTGCCGCCTTGACGAAAACCGGCCCGCCAAGGCAAGGCTGGCGCCCATGCGCATTCGAACGGCCTTGCTCGCCCTGCTCATCGTTGGCTTGGCTCCCATAGCCGAGGCCGAGCCGACCGTGGTCGAGCTGTTCCAGAGCCAGGGCTGCTCGTCCTGCCCGCCGGCCGACGCCAATCTGAACGCCATCGCCGACCGGCCGGACGTGCTGGCGCTGAGTTTCGCGGTCACCTACTGGGACAATCTCGGCTGGAAGGACACCTTCGCGAACCCCGCCTTCACTGCCCGCCAGTACGCCTACATGCGCGGCCTCGGCCACTCGAACGTCGCCACGCCGCAGATCGTCATCAATGGCCGTCACGATGTGGATGGCATCGACAGCCACGAACTGGCCGCGGCGGTCCACGCCGCGGGGGCGCCGGCGGGCGCGTCGTTGGCGGTCGCCAAGGGGTCGGTCTCCATCGCCGCCGGTTCGGCGCCGGCCAGGGGCGCCGACGTCTGGTTGGTGCGTTACGATCCGCGCGTGCAGCTGGTCGCCATCCGCCGCGGCGAGAACGGCGGCAAGACCCTGCCCCATCGCGACATCGTGCGGCAGTTCACGCGCCTGGGCGGCTGGTTCGGCGCGGCGCGCAACTTTCCGCTCTCCGGCGGCGCGGCGCCCGGCCTGAAGACCGCCATCCTGGTCCAGACCACCGGCGGCGGCCCCATCCTGGCCGCGGCGAAGCTGTAAGAGAGACTTCTGGGAGAGGTTTACTTGCTGGCGCGCTGCAGCAGTTCGATCAGCTCGGCGGCCTTCTGGCGCTGCTGGCCCGCATCGCCGCTGACGATGGCGCTTTCGATGCAGTGGCCGAGATGGTCCTTCAGAAGCTCGGTCTCGACCCGCACCAGCGCCGCCCGCGCCGCCTGCAACTGGGTCAGGATGTCGAGGCAGTAGCGGTCGTCATCGACCATCCGCGCGATGCCGCGCACCTGGCCCTCGATCCGGTTCAGCCGGTTGATCAGCCTGGGCTTGTCGTCCCGTTTCATGATCCGGACCCCGCGAGAGCCGTAGCTAGAATACACCCCCATAGGGTATTTGCAATATGCCCCCGCCAGGTATACGCTCCAAGCCTCGCCGAAAAGAGACCTCGATGCCCGATCCCGTCGCTGGCGACGCCATCTACACCTGCCCCATGCATCCAGATGTTCGCCAGGTCGGGCCCGGGAGCTGTCCCCTCTGCGGCATGGCGCTGGAACCGGAGACTATCACCGCCGGGTCGGGCCCCAATCCCGAACTCGCCGATATGGCCCGCCGCTTCTGGATCGCGCTTGTGCTGACCGCGCCGGTGCTGGCGCTGGCCATGGGCGGGCACATGCTCGGCCACGATCTGCCGATATCGCCAGCAATCTCCGGCTGGATCCAGTTCGCACTGGCGACGCCGGCGGTGCTCTGGGCTGGCTGGCCCTTCTTTGAACGCGGCTGGCGATCGTTCATCACCCGCCAGCTGAACATGTTCAGCCTGATCGCCATGGGCGTCGGGGTCTCCTACGGCTTCAGCGTCACAGCCCTGGTGTGGCCGCACCTCTTCCCCGCCGCCTTCCGCGACGCTCGCGGCGGCGTGCCGCTCTATTTCGAGCCGGCGGCGGTGATCACCGTGCTGGTGCTGCTGGGCCAGGTGCTGGAGCTGCGCGCCCGCGAGCAGACCTCGGGCGCCATCCGCGCCCTGTTGAACCTCGCGCCCAGGTCCGCGCGGCGCCTGGGCGCCGGCGGAACCGACGAGGACGTGGGGCTGGGCGAGGTCATGGTAGGCGATCGCCTGCGGGTCCGCCCCGGCGAAAAGGTCCCGGTGGACGGCGAACTGCTGGAAGGCGCGGCGGCGGTGGACGAGTCCCTGGTCACCGGCGAATCCATGCCGGTGGACAAGGCGGCGGGCGACAAGGTGGTCGGCGGGTCGCTGAACCGCGGCGGCGGCTTCGTCATGCGCGCCGACGCGGTCGGCGCCGACACCCTGCTTGCCCGCATTGTCCAGATGGTCGCGCAGGCCCAGCGCAGCCGCGCCCCGATCCAGCGGCTGGCCGACCAGGTCTCCGGCTGGTTCGTGCCGGCGGTGCTGGCCGCCGCCGTCGCCGCCTTCCTCGGCTGGGCCCTCGTCGGCCCGGACCCGAGGCTCAGCCACGGCCTGGTGGCCGCCGTCTCGGTGTTAGTCATCGCCTGCCCCTGCGCGCTCGGTCTGGCCACGCCGATCTCGATCATGGTCGGGGTCGGCCGCGGCGCCCAGGCCGGCGTCTTGATCCGCGACGCCGAGGCGCTGGAGCGGTTCTGCGTGGTCGACACCCTGGTGGTGGACAAGACCGGCACTCTGACCGAGGGCCTGCCGGCGCTCGCCGCCATTCGAACCGCAGGTGGTTTCGACGCGACCGAGCTGCTGCGCCTGGCCGCCAGCCTCGAGCGCTCCAGCGAACACCCGCTGGCCGAGGCCGTCGTCCGCGCCGCCAGCGAACGTGGCCTGAGCCTCGCCGAACCGGTCGGCTTCACCGCCAGCCCCGGCGGCGGCGTGGCGGGCCAGGTCGATGGCCGCGACCTGCGGCTCGGCAACGCCCGCTTCGTAGCCAGGGCGAAAATCGAGACCCATGCCCTCGATGCCGAGTCAGATGCCTTACGCACCCAGGGCGCGACCGTCGTCTTCGTGGCCGTCGATGGCCAGCTCGCCGGCGTGCTCGGCATCGCAGATCCAGTCAAACCCACCGCACTGGACGCCGTGCGGGCCCTGCGCGCCGAGGGCGTGCGGGTGGTGATGCTGACCGGCGACAACCGCGCCACCGCCGTGGCCGTCGCCGCGAAGTTGGCCATCGGCGAGGTCGAGGCCGACGTCCTGCCGGCCGACAAGGCCGCCGTGGTCAAGCGACTGAGGCGCGAGGGCCGCATCGTCGCCATGGCCGGCGACGGGGTCAATGACGCCCCGGCCCTGGCCGCCGCCGACGTCGGCGTCGCCATGGGCGGCGGCGCCGACGTGGCCATCGAGAGCGCCGGCGTGACGTTGCTGAAGGGCGACCTCGTCGGCCTGGTCCGCGCGCGCAAGCTGTCCCGGGCGGTGATGAGCAATATCCGCCAGAACCTGGGCTTCGCCTTCGTCTACAACCTCGCTGGCGTGCCG
>DASQSO010000541.1:0-2504 GCA_035642335.1 Caulobacteraceae bacterium | reverse complement strand
TCGCTCCGGAGTGGCAGGGCCTATTTCGAGGACTTCTACGCCGGCGAACTCAAGCAGGAGCCTGGCGGTCGCTTCGTCTTTACCTACGACAAAGCCTACCTTGAAGCTTATCTGCCCGACATCGCTTTCACGCTTCCCCGCTCCGGAGACCCCTACATAAGCGAGGCCGGACTCCATCCCTTCTTCGACAACCTGGTCGCCGAAGGCTGCCAAAGCTGGAGCGGAGCAGCTTGGCGACGATCTTCTCAACCTCATGGAGCGCAGATGGAACGGGAGCTTCGCATCAATTGGCCAGTTCTTGTCGAAGAAGCAGTCAGACGCCGGCGGAAGATGAACCTCACTCAGCGGCAGCTCGCCGCGCTGGCGAAGGTTAGCACGCCAACCATCTCTCGCTTCGAGCAGGCCGAGAAAAACGTTCAGCTCTCGTCCGTGCTGGCGATCCTTGAAAGCCTCGGCATGACCGATACGCGCACGCTCACTTTCACCGCTCGGGAGTACCGATACGCCAGCGACGAAGGGGTGACGTTCTACGCACAGGATGGCCTCCGACGCATTAAGTGCAAAATCTCACGCGAAGCCCTCGACGACCACTTCTCGGACCGCGGCCGGTTGCGAGCCGAGGACGCCTTCCTAAAATACCGCCGCGACATCGAGGGCGTGGCGCGTCGCAAGTACCTCACCGGCGAGATTGAGCCGGACGGGAGCATCCTCATCAGGACGCTCGAATTCGTCTGAGGCGGCTGTCTGCATATCAGGGAGCGGCCGACGACCCTATTGGCGGTCTGGCGCGAACGCGGTGTCGAACGGGCCTGTATAGTCGGCGACAGTCGCCTCTAGCCCCGTGCGCGGTCGAAGTACAACCCTTGTCGCATTTCGGCAGTCAATCGTGACGGCCGCGCAAGCGCCACAGTCCGCGGCTGTCGCGGCGCGCGCGGTTCGGCTAAAAGGCCGGGCATGTCGCACAACACGTTCGGGCATCTTTTCCGCGTCACCACCTGGGGCGAGAGCCATGGGATCGCTCTCGGCTGCGTCGTCGACGGCTGCCCGCCGGGCATTCCGATCACCGAGGCGGAAATCCAGGTCTTTCTCGACCAGCGCCGGCCGGGGCAGGGCAAGTTCGTCACCCAGCGTCAGGAGCCGGACGCCGTCCGCATCCTCTCCGGCGTGTTCGAGGACGACCGCACCAACGGGCTGGTCACCACCGGCACGCCGATCTCGATGATCATCGACAATGTCGACCAGCGTTCGCACGACTACAGCGAAATCGCCCGCGCCTTCCGGCCAGGCCACGCCGACTATACGTATTTCGCCAAGTACGGAGTGCGGGACTATCGCGGCGGCGGCCGCCAATCGGCGCGGGAGTTGGCCGCCAGGGTCGCGGCCGGCGCCATCGCCCGCAAGGTGCTGGGCGAGGGGGTGCGCCTGCGCGGCGCCGTGATCCAGATCGGTCCCCACGTGATCGATCGCTCCCGCTGGGACTGGGACGAGGTGCGAAACAATCCCTTCTGGTGCCCCGATCCCGGCATGGTGTCGGTCTGGGAAGAGCACTTGGAGACCATCCGCAAGGCCGGCTCCTCAACGGGGGCGATCATCGAAGTCGAGGCCACCGGCGTGCCGGCCGGCTGGGGGGCGCCGATCTATGGCAAGCTGGACGCCGAGATCGCCGCGGCCATGATGTCGATCAACGCCGCCAAGGGGGTCGAGATCGGCGCCGGTTTCGCGGCAGCTTCGCTCAGCGGCGAGGAGAATGCCGACGAGATGCGCATGGGCAATGACGGGCGGCCGGTCTTCCGGTCCAACAACGCTGGCGGCATACTTGGCGGCATCTCCACCGGCGCGCCCGTGGTGGCGCGGGTGGCGTTCAAGCCGACCTCGTCCATCCTGACGCCGAAGAAGTCCATCGACGAGAGCGGGGCCGAGATCGAGGTGCGCACCAAGGGCCGCCATGACCCTTGCGTCGGCCTGCGCGTTACGCCGGCGGTCGAGGCCATGCTGGCCTGCGTCCTGGCCGACGCCATGCTGCGCCAGCGCGGCCAGACCGGCCGCGTTGAACCGATCCCGGTCGGCCAGGGATAGGCGTCGGCGGCGACCGCCTGACCGCGGCCGCGCCGGCCGTTGGCGGTTTACGGCTTCCCAATGCGCGCGCGGCGTGTCTCAACTTCGGACCTTGGATCGGAGGGGGATTCCGATGCGTCTGGCGATCAGCGGCCTTGCCGCGCTCATGGCCATTGCGGCCCAGCCGGTGACGGCGGCGCCGTCCGATCCAGCGGCGACCGTTCGCCAGTTCGTCGACAGCATCAACAGGGGCGACACCAAGGCCGCCGGGGCGCTGCAGGCCGACGACTCGGCGATCGTCGACGAGTTTCCGCCGCACCAATGGCATGGGCCGGGCGCCTTTTCGGCCTGGCTGGGCGACTTCGCCAAGGACGCCGCGGCCAAGGGCGCGAGCGACCAGCACCTCGCCCTCGGCAAGCCCAGCCGCGTCGACCTCGACGGCGACACGG
>DASQSO010000540.1:0-3737 GCA_035642335.1 Caulobacteraceae bacterium | reverse complement strand
TGGGGGCCGAGGGGCCCGCGGCGCTCGTCGCCGCGGTCGGCGACCGGGCGGTCATGCTCGGCGGCTATGATCTCGGCGATCCGGCGGCGGCGGCGCGGGCGGTGGAGGCGGCGGTCGCCGGGCTGGGCGGACGGCTCGACGGGCTGGTCAACCTGGCCGGCGGTTTCGCCTGGCAGACCCTGGCCGACGGCGACGGCGCGACCTGGGACCGGCTCTATACGATGAACGTCAAGACCTGCGCCAACATGTGCCGGGCGGCGGTTCCGCATCTGCGGCGCTCTGGCGGCCGCATCGTCAATATTGGCGCGGGCGGGGCCGTGAAGGCCGCCGCCGGTATGGGCGCCTATGCCGCCTCGAAGAGCGGCGTCCACCGCCTCACCGAAGCTCTGGCCGAGGAGCTGAAGGGCGAGGTCGCGGTCAATGCCGTCCTGCCCTCGATCATCGACACCCCCGCCAACCGGCGCGACATGCCGGACGCCGACTTCACCGCCTGGGTCGCGCCAGCCGACCTCGCCCAGGTGATCCTGTTCCTCGCCTCCGGCCAGGCGCGGGCGGTGACCGGCGCGCTGGTTGCGGTGAACGGGCGGGTCTGACGGCGACGACAACCGTCAAAACAAGAATTTGAGCGTTGGGCAGGGAGGCCCTGAAAGCCCGTATTCCCGGCTCAGGACGCCTCGGCGAATCTGGCCAGCCAGGGGGTCATCCTGGTGAGGGCCTCCTCGACCTCGGGGGTTGAGACGGCGAAGCTGATGCGGATGAAATGGCGGCCCTCGAGCGGGTCGAAATCGATGCCGGGCCCGGTGGCGACGCCGGTGTCGTTCAGCATCGCCTTGCAGAAGGCCAGGCTGTCATCGGTCAGATGGGCGATGTTGGCATAGATGTAAAAAGCCCCGTCGGGCGGCGCGATGGCGGTCAGGCCCAGCCGCGGCAAGGCGTCGAGCAGCAGCCGGCGATTGCGCGCATAGACGGCCAAGTGGCCATTCAGCTCCTCGCGGCAATCGAGCGCCGCCAGGCCGACATGCTGACTGAGCGACGGCGCGGTCAGGAAGAGGTTGCCGACATAGGCCCGCGCCCGCCGCTGGTGTTCGGCCGGCGTGAGCAGCCAGCCCAGCCGCCAGCCGGCCATGCTGAAATATTTCGAGAAGCTGGAGATCACCAGGGCGGTCGGCTCGAACTCCAGCATCGACCTGGCCGGCTCGACATAGCTCAGCCCGTGGTAGATCTCGTCGGAGACAATGCGGATTCCTCGCTCGCGGCAGACCGCGGCGATGGCCGCCAGTTCCTCGGCGCCGACGATGGTCCCTGTCGGATTGGCGGGGCTGGCGATGATGACCCCGTCCGGCGCCGGGTCGAGCGCGGCAAGGGCGGCGGCGGTAAGCTGGAAGCGGGTGGCGGCGCCGCAGGCAATCTCGATCGGGACCATATGCAGGGCCTTGACCGTATTGCGGTAGGCGACATAGCCTGGCCGGGCCATGGCGATCCGGTCGCCGGGCGAGAAGCTGGAGGCGAGCGCCAGCACCAGCGCCGGCGAGGCGCCGCAGGTCAGGATGAACTGGTCGGGCTGGACCTGGACGCCGTAGCTTTCGTCATAGTGCCGGGCGAGCCGCGCCTTCAGCGCCGGGCTCTCCCAATAGCCCATGCCGTCCGAGTCCAGCACCTGGTGGGCGCGGGCGATGGCGGCCTTGGGCGCGCCGGTCGAGGGCTGGCCGAACTCCATATGCAGGACCTGGCGGCCTTCCGCCGCCAGAACGTGCGCCAGCCGGCTGACCGAGATCGCGTGGAATTGATCGATTTCAGCTTGCATGGGGCCTCGGAGCGGCGTGCATCGCCTCTCCTTACCCCGAACGCCGTGCACCCGGCTGCGATTTTCCGCGCTGGCCCGATGAGGCCGAAAGCCAAGCGACTGGCGCGAGCCCGCGGTCGCCCCTATGCAGGGCAGGGGTGGAGATGAGGAAGGCGTTCGATGCCGCGTGAAGACCGATGATGATCGACGTCGAGGATGTCGTCGTCCCAGGCGGCGAAGTGACAGGCGCCAACCACCTCGCCCGTGACAAGCGGCTGAGCCGCGGCCTGCTGGCCGTCTATGGCGCCGGCTCCATGGTCTCGGACGTGACCGCCTTCGGGCTGAATACGCTTCTGCTGTTCTACCTGACCATCGTCTGCGGCCTGTCGGGTTCGGCGGCCGGCATCGCGCTTGGCCTGGCCCTGGTGGTGGATTCGTTCATCGATCCGCTGGTGGGATCGTTGTCGGACAACAGCCGCTCACGGAACGGGCGGCGCCATCCCTACATGATCGCCAGCGCCATCCCGATCGTCGTGGCCTTCGTGCTGCTGTTCTCGATTCCCGCCGGGCTGTCGGGCGTGGCGCTGTTCGCCTATGCGCTGGTGGCGCTGCTGGCGGCGCGGATCAGCCTGTCGCTGTTCTACGTCCCGTATGTCGCGCTCGGGGCCGAGCTTTCCGACGACTATGCGGAGCGCTCAACCATCGTTGGAGCGAGGGTGCTGTTCAGCGTGCTGGCGGCGGTGGCGGCGTCAATCCTGGCCTATGGCGTCTTCATGCGCGGGCCGGGCGGCCAGACCCACCGCGACGCCTATCCGCCCTTCGCCCTGACCTGCGGATTGATCGCGCTGGCAGCCGCGGCGATCTCGACCTTCGGCACCATGGGCGCGCGCGGCCGGCTGCATGCCGCGACCTCGACCCCGGGCGGCGCGGCGGTCGGCCGATTGCTGGTCGAGGTGGCCGAGGTGATGCGCAATCGCTCCTTCCGCATCCTGTTCGCCGCCTGCCTGATCCTGTTCGTCGCCCTGGGCGCGGCCGGGGCGCTGGGGCTGCACGCCAACACCTATTTCTGGAAGCTGCCGACGACGGCCATCCTGGTCATCACCCTGGCCGGCACCGTCGGCGTCCTCGCCGGGGTGTTCGTCGCCGCCGTCATGTCGCGGAGGCTGGAAAAGCGGATCGTGGCGATGATCGGCCTGGCCCTCATCGGCGTCGCCCAGTTCTTGCCGGTGCCGTTGCAGCTCGCCGGGCTGATCCCGAAAGGCGCGGCGGTGATCACACTGATGATCGCCGCCGCGCTGGGCGGGCTCGGCGGCAGTGTCGCGACCATCGGCTTTCAGTCGATGATGGCCGACGCCGCCGATGAGCACGAGCACCTGTTCGGTGCCCGGCGCGAGGGGCTCTATTTCGCTGGCATCACCCTGTCGGCCAAGGCGTCAAGCGGCATCGGCGCGCTGATCGCCGGGGTGGTGCTGGACCTGATCGGTTTTCCGCACGGCGTCGGCGGCCTGGGCGTCGCTCACGTCGCCGCCATCCCGGCCCACACCATCCGCGACCTCGGCCTAGCCTATGGGCCGGGGGCGTCGGTGCTGACGGCCTTTTCGGTGGTCACCCTGCTGAGCTACCGCCGGGGCAAACGCGACCACAACGAGATCCGCGAAGCCCTGCTGCGCCGACGGGAGACGACGAGCGCCGGCGGGCGGTGAGGATCAGCGGCGCCGCCCATCCCCAGCGCCGGCCGGCGCTGGGCTAGCGCGTCCGACATTTAAGTTGAGGCATAGCCGTCGTAGCTGAGGTAGTTGCGGCATTCCTGGGGGGTAAATGCCTCCAGGATTTCGCCGAGTTTTCGCCAGAGATCATCGACGGTTCTGACGGCGGCGTTTCGCAGGAGGCCCTTGAGTTTGGCGAAGGCCAGCTCGATGGGGTTCAGGTCTGGCGAGTATGGCGGCAGGTACAG
>DASQSO010000539.1:0-10797 GCA_035642335.1 Caulobacteraceae bacterium | reverse complement strand
CCGCTCCGGCCGAGGATACCGTCGCCGAAGCCGAAGAGCCCACCGCCGAGTAGGTCCGATCCCGGCCTCCCCGCGCCTGATCCTGATCGGCCGAGTCGCCGGCGCGTTCGGCGTGCGCGGGGAGCTGCGGATCACCACCTTTTCGGCTGATCCGCTGTCGCTGCTCGCCTATCGCGCGCTGAAGCGAGAGGATGGAACGCTGGCGCTTACACTGACCGCCGGGCGCGCCGCCAAGGGTGGGATCGTGGCGCGGGCGCGAGAGGTCGAGACCCGCGACCAAGCCGAGGCCATCCGCGGCCTGCGCCTCTACATCGCCCGCGACGACCTGGCGCCGCCGGACGAGGACGAGTTCTATCTGGCCGATCTGATCGGGCTGGAGGCGCGCGATCTGGCCGGCGCCGTGGTCGGCAAGGTCAAGACCGTAGAGAATTTCGGCGCCGGCGACCTGGTCGAGATCGCGCCGGCGGCCGGCGGCCCAACCTTCTGGTTGCCCTTCACCCGCGAAGCGGTTCCCGAGGTGCGCATCGCCGGGGGCTGGATCGCCATCGACCCGCCGACAGAAGTGGTCGGTGACGAGCCTTAGCGAGGCTTGCGCTGGCGGATCAGCCCTTCCTGGGCGACCGAGGCCACCAAAATCCCATCGGCGCTGAACACCTGGCCGCGCACGAAGCCGCGCGCGCCGGACGCGCTTGGGCTCTCCTGGGCGTAAAGGTGCCAGTCGTTGAAGTTGCATGGCCGGTGAAACCAGATGGCGTGGTCGAGGCTGGCCGATTGCAGGCCGCCGGTCTGCCAGGTGATCCCGTGCGGCCGCATGGAGGTCTCCAGGAGCCCCATGTCCGAGGCGTAGGCCAGGATCGCCTGGTGCAGGTGCTGGTCGGGGCCGATCGTGGCGCGGGCGCGCATCCAGATGTTGCTGAACGGCGGCGCCGTTTCGGTCGGCCGGCGCGGATTGACCGAGCGCTGCTCGATCGGCCGCGGCCGGCCCATCATGCGCCGCGCTTCTTCCGGCAGCTTGTCGAGGTCCTTGCGGAACTGCTCGAAGGTGTCCATGAGCGCGTCGGGCGGCGCCACGGACGGGATCTCGGTCTGGTGCTCAAGGCCGTCCTCGGCCACCTGGAAGGAAGCGGCCAGGTTGAAGATCTGCTGGCCGTGCTGGATGGCCCTCACCCGCCGGGTGGTGAAGCTGGACCCGTCGCGAGCGCGGTCGACATCGTAGAGGACGGGTATCGACGGGTCGCCCGGCCGGATGAAATAGCAGTGCAGCGAATGGCAGACCCGGTCTTCCACGGTCTCGTAGGCCGCCATCAGCGACTGCGCGATGACGTGGCCGCCGAACAGGCGCGGCCCGTCGCGGCCGGAGGTCAGCCCGCGGAAGAGATTCACCTCGATCGGCTCGGGCGCCAGGGTTTCGACCAGATCCTCGATCTCGGCCTCGATCTGGCTGTCGTTTTCAGCTTGGCTCATGCCGGCGAACCTAGCGGCTTTTGTGCGCTGCAAAAAGATGTCGCGGCGAGCGAACGGGCGCGAGATCGGTTAGGAAAGTGACGTCATGCCCTTCACCGCCACCGTCCTGACCATGTTCCCGGAAGCCTTTCCCGGCCCGCTGGGCGTTTCGCTGATCGGTTCGGCCTGGCGCGAGCAGGGCCTGTGGGCGCTCGAAACGGTGGACATTCGCGACTTTTCCTTAGATAAGCGCGGCTTCCTGGACGACACCCCCGCCGGCGGCGGACCCGGACAGGTGATGCGGGCGGAGGTCGTCGCGGCTGCGCTGGACAGCGTGGAGCGCGATCAGCGGCCGCTTTTGTATATGAGCGCCCGGGGCAGGCCCCTGACCCAGGCGCGGGTTTCCCACTGGTCGAAGGGCTCGGGCGTCGTCCTGCTCTGCGGCCGGTTCGAGGGGGTGGACCAGCGCGTTATCGACGCGCGCGGGTTCGAGGAGGTCGCCGTCGGCGACGCGGTCCTCGCCGGCGGCGAGGCTGCGGCTATGGTGGTGATCGAGGCCTGCGTCCGCCTTGTGCCGGGGGTTCTGGGCCGGCCGGACAGCTTGGCCGAGGAGAGTTTTGAAGACGGGCTCCTGGAGCATCCGCAGTTCACCAGACCGCGGACCTTCGAGAGCCTGGAGATTCCGGAGGTTCTGCTCTCCGGCCACCACGCCAGGGTGGCCGAGTGGCGCAAGGCCCTTCGTGAACAGACCACGCGGGAGCGGCGGCCGGACCTCTGGGCGGCGCATCTCGCCAAACAACAGGCAAAGGGCGGCTAGAAGCCCAGGAGATTTGAGATGAACACGATCCAAGAGCTCGAGAAACAAGAGGCTGCGCGCCTCGCCGCCATTCGCAAGGTCCCGGCCTTCCAGCCCGGCGACACCGTGCGGGTGAACGTCCGCATCAAGGAAGGCGAGCGCGAACGGGTGCAGGCCTACGAAGGCGTCTGCATCGGCCGCTCCGGCCACGGGCTGCGGGAGAGCTTCACCGTGCGCAAGATATCTTTCGGCGAAGGCGTCGAGCGGGTGTTTCCGGTGCTGTCGCCGATGATTGAGTCCATCGAGGTCAAACGCCGCGGCGCCGTCCGCCGCGCCAAGCTCTATTACCTGCGCGATCGCCGTGGCAAATCGGCCCGCATCGCCGAGCGCGCCATGGGCTCGCTCGGCCGCGGCGAAGCCGACGAGGACTAGCGGGACCGTCCGAACCCGCCCCGCGCCCGCGGATATGGCGCGGCATTCGACCTCGATCGCTTCCGCCACGTCATCCGAACGCGCGCTTGCGGGCGCGCGCGCGGACGTTAGTGTGGCCCCAAAATGCAGCCCGGCGAGCGTGGGCCGCAGATCGATCGGGAGCGATGAGATGGCCGACTTTGGCGCCGACGTTGAGCTTGAAACCTTCCGCGGCGAAGCCCGGGCCTGGCTGGGGGCGAGCTTCCCGGCCTCGCTGAGAGGCAAGGCCGGCGAGGCCATGACCCTGATGGACGGCGGCGCGGCGACTGGCGACTTGGCGACCTGGCGCACGCGTCTCGCCGACAAGGGTTGGACCACCCCGACCTGGCCGACGGAATACGGCGGCGGCGGCCTCTCGGTGCTTCAGGCGCGGGTGCTGCAACAGGAAATGGACAAGGTTGGCGCTTTCAACCCGATCCATAGCATCGGCATGGGCATCACCATGATCGGCCCGACCATTCTCGACTACGGTACGCCGGAACAGAAGAAGCAGCATATTCCGCCGATCGTGAAGGGCGAGGTGCGCTGGTGCGTCGGCTATTCCGAGCCGGGCGCCGGCTCGGACCTGGCCTCGCTGACCACCAAGTGCGAGGACGCCGGCGAGCATTGGCGCATCAATGGCTCGAAGATCTGGACCTCCGGCGCGCAATACGCCGACTGGTGCGGGGCCCTGGTGCGCACCGACAACTCCAAGAAGCATGAAGGCATCAGCTTCCTGCTCATCGACATGCATCAGCCGGGCATCGAGACCCGTCCGATCAAGCTGATCGCTGGCGCTTCGCCCTTCTGCGAAACCTTCTTCACCGACGCGCGGGGTGAGAAGGACAACATGCTCAGCGAGATCAACAAGGGCTGGAGCGTCGGCAAGCGGCTTTTGCAGCACGAACGCGCCAGCCAGACCGGCGCCGGCGGCGGCATGGGCGGGGGTCGCTCGACGCCGCTGCAGGACGCGGCCAAGTCTTACGTCGGCGTCGACGAGGCTGGCCGCATCGCCGACTCCGACCTGCGCACGCGGGTCGCGCGGCACCTGATGGACTCCCAGGCGCACAACCTGACCATCGCCAGGGCCATGGCGGAGGCGCGCGGCAGCAACAATCCCGGCAACGCCGCCTCGGTGCTGAAGAACTCCGCCACCAACGTCGCCCAGACCCGCTCGGAGCTGTCGCTGGAGATCATGGGCCACCAGGGTCTGGGCTGGGACGGCGACGCGTTCACCTCGGACGAGCTGCAGACCGTACGCGGCTGGCTCTCCGGCAAGGCGATGTCGATCTACGGCGGTTCGTTCGAGATCCAGAACAACATCATCTCCAAGCGCATCCTCGGCCTGCCGGATGCCACGCAGTCGACTTGAGGGATTAAGGGCGGGACTCGGCGACGTAGTTCCGCATGCCTTCGACCAGGGCGTCGAACATCAGCCGCATGCGGCGGCTCGATCTTAAGTCCTCGTGCATGGCCACCCAGACCTCCATGTCGAAGCGGAAGGCGTCCGCCAGCACATGCACCAGGTCAGGATCGCGGCGGGCTATGCCGTACTGACAGCCGCCGATGCCGAATCCGGCGCGCAAGGCGGCCAACTGCGCCAGGTCGTTGTCCGAGCGGAAGGAGAAATACTCCCGGGTCAGCGGCAGCTGGAGGTCCCTGAGCGCGCTTAGCATCTCGACATTGCGGTCGAAGCCGATGCCGGAAAGGCCCGGCTCCAGCCGGGTCGGGGCGCCATGGCGTTCCAGATAGCGGCGATGGGCGAAGAGGCCGACCGGCACCAAGCCCACCCGGCGGGCGGTCAGGGCTGCTTGCGTCGGCCGAGCCATGCGCACGGCGATGTCGGCGTCCCGGCGCAGCAGGTCTTCCTGGCGGTCGGAGAGCGCCAGCTCGATGACGATCTCGGGATTGGCTTCGTGAAACTGGGTCAGGATCGGCGGCAGCACCTCGGCGCCGATCATATGGCTGGCGGTCACCCGCACCACGCCGCGCACCTGGTCGGCCTCGCCCGAGGCGGTGCGCAGCAAAGCGTCGGCGGCGCTGGCCATGGCCGCGGCGTGGGGTTGCAACGCCCGCGCCGCCTCGGTGGCACGCAGGCCGCCAGGTGAGCGGGTGAAGAGGACGGCGTCCAGCCCCGCCTCCAGCGCCTCGATCTGCCGCCCGACGGTCGGTTGGGTTAGGCCGAGCGTGCGCGCGGCGCCGGAAAGGCTGCCAGACTCGAGCACGGCCAGGAAGGCGCGATAGAGGTCCCAGTCAGGAGTGACCATACAATTACGTATAAACAATCATCATAGTCTGACAATTTCGTATAACTACGCGGCGCGGCATGGTGGCTCATCAACGGAGCAGACCCATGACTCACTCCACCCAAAAGACCGCCCTGGTGATCGGCGCCACCGGTTCGTTCGGCGGCCACGCCGCCCAGGCCCTGCTGAAGCGCGGCTGGACCATCCGCGCCCTGGCTCGCAACCCCGAGGCCGTGGCGCAGAAGGCTGGCCCGCGCGCCCCGATCGAGTGGGTGAAGGGCGACGCTATGAACCCGGCGGACGTCCTGACCGCCGCCGAAGGCGCGGACGTGATCGTCCACGGGGCCAACCCGCCCGGCTATCGCAACTGGCGCGGCCTGGCGATCCCGATGCTGCGCTCGACCATCGCGGCGGCGATCAGCGTCGGCGCCCGGATCGTCTTTCCCGGCAATGTCTACAACTTCGCCCCTGACTCAGGCGGCCACATCGCCGAGGACGCCCCGCAGGCGCCGGCCACCCGCAAGGGCAGGATCCGCGTCGAGATGGAAACCATGCTGCGCGTCGCCAGCGTCGAGGGCGCGCGGGTGCTGGTGGTCCGCGCCGGCGACTATTTTGGCCCGGCCGCGCCCAGCAGCGGGCTGGGCTGGATGGCCACCCGCGGCGGCGGTCGCGTCCGCTCGGTCTATGCGCCAGGGCCGGCTGATGTCGGCCACGCCTGGGCCTATCTGCCCGATCTGGCGGAGACCACGGCGCGGTTGCTCGACCGGCAGGCCGACCTAGCCGATTTCGATGTCTTCCACCTCGCTGGCCACTGGCTTGAGCGGGCGGATGAGCTGGCGGCCTCCATCCGACGGGTCACCGGCGATCCGAAACTGCCGCTCCGGCCCTTCCCCTATCCGATGGTCTACGCGCTCTCGCCCTTCGTCGAGACGTTCCGAGAGCTGCTGGAAATGCGCTACCTGCAGCGCAAGCCGATCGGCCTCGACAACGCCAAGCTGGTCGCTTTCCTGGGGAGCGAACCGCACACGTCGCTCGACGCGGCGATCCGCGCTGCCCTGAGCGACATGGGCTGCCTGTCGGAACCGGCGGAGGGCCGTTCGATAGCCGCGGCGCGCGCCTGATTGCGGACGGCGCCCCTGGACTTGGCCGGGGGCGCCGCACTACATGCCGGCCATGTCCGGCAAAACCCTTTACGACAAGATCTGGGACGCTCACGTGGTCGCTGGAGATCCCAACGGCGAGACCATCCTCTATGTCGATCTGCACCTAGTCCACGAAGTCACCAGCCCACAGGCGTTCGCGGGCCTGCGCAGCGCGCACCGGCCGGTGCGCCGGCCCGACCTGACCCTCGCGGTCGCCGATCACAATGTGCCTACAGAAGGCCAGGCCAAGGGCGTCGACGCCGTGGCTGACGACGAGGCGCGGCTGCAACTCCAGACCCTCGGTCGCAATGTCGCCGAGGCCGGCATCGAGTTCTTCCCCATGGGCGATCCGCGCAACGGCATCGTCCACGTGGTTGGCCCCGAACAGGGCCGCACCCAGCCGGGCATGATCATCGTCTGCGGTGACAGCCACACCTCCACCCACGGCGCCTTCGGGGCCCTGGCCCACGGCATCGGCACCAGCGAGGTCGAGCACGTCCTGGCCACCCAGACCCTGCGCCAGCGCAAGTCGAAGAACATGCGGGTCTGGTTCGAGGGCGAGCCAGCGCCCGGCGTCGGGCCCAAGGACTATGCCCTGGCCATGATCGGCCGGATCGGCGCGGCCGGCGGCGCCGGCTATGTCATCGAATATGCCGGCCCGGCCATCCAGGCGCTGTCGATGGAAGGCCGCATGACCCTGTGCAACCTGACCATCGAGGGCGGCGCGCGGGCCGGACTGGTCGCGCCGGACGAGACCACCTTCGCCTATCTGGCCGGCCGGCCGGCGGTCCCGAAAGGCGGCGGCTGGGCTATGGCGCTGGACCATTGGAAAAGGCTCTATTCCGATACAGGCGCTCATTTCGACCGCGAGGAGCGGATCGACGTCGCGGCGCTGAAGCCCACCGTCACCTGGGGCACCAGCCCCGAGGACGTGGTCGCCGTCGACGGCCGCGTGCCGGACCCGGACGATTTCGAGGGCGAGAAGGCCGAGCAGGTGCGCCGGGCGCTGGACTATATGGGACTTGAGCCCGGCCAGCCCATCGCCGACGCCCGGGTCGACCGGGTCTTCATCGGCTCCTGCACCAACAGCCGCATCGAGGACCTGCGCGCCGCCGCGGCGGTCGCCAAGGGCCGCACGGTGGCGAGGAGCGTTACCGCCATGGTGGTGCCCGGCTCGGGCCTGGTGAAGGACCAGGCCGAGGCCGAGGGGCTGGACGCGATCTTCCGCGCCGCCGGTTTCGACTGGCGCGAGCCCGGCTGCTCCATGTGCCTGGCCATGAACCCGGACAAGCTCCTGCCCGGCGAGCGCTGCGCCTCGACCTCCAACCGCAATTTCGAGGGCCGCCAGGGCCGCGGCGGCCGCACCCACCTGATGAGCCCGGCCATGGCGGCGGCGGCGGCCATCGCCGGCCACATCGTCGATGTGCGCGAGCTGGCCGACGCATGATCGCCGGCTTCGACCATATTCCGGTGGTGGTCCGCGATCTTGACGCAGCCGTGGCCCGCTATACCGCCATGTTCGGCCGCGCACCGGGCTGGACCGGCCGCCTGCCCGGCGCGCGTCACGCCTGGTTTCAGCTGGCCAATGTCGCCATCGAGGTGATCGCCGCCGATGGCGACGGGATCGTCGGCGAGCGGACCCGCCTGTGGCTTGCCGACCGCGAGGAGGGTCCGACGGCCATGGGTTTCGCGACTCCAGCCTTCGACGAGGCGCGGCGCACGCTAGAGCGACGCGGCGTCTTGCTTGATCCGCCGGAAGAGTCGCGCTCGATCGACGATGCGGGCCGTGAGCGCGTCTGGCGCTACGTCATGGCCAGGCCAGCGACGACGCGGGGGATTGAGCTTTTTCTGGTCGATCGCGGCGAGGCTGCGGCGCCGTGGCCGATCTCGCCGCCGACCGGCGACGTGTCCGCCGCCCTGGCGGGCATCGACCACGTCGTGGTGCGCACCCAGAACGCCGAGGCGGCCATCGCCCTCTATGGCGCCAAGCTGGACCTGGACCTGCGGCTCGACCGGTCGAACCCGGACTGGGGCTCGCGGCTGTTGTTCTTCCGCTGCGGCGACGCGGTGGTCGAGATCGGCGCCGGCCTGAATGCGCCGGTGACCGACGAGCCCGACCGGATGGGCGGTTTCGCCTGGCGCGCGCCCGAGCCGGAAGCGGCGCAGGCGCGGATGCTCGCGGCCGGGCTGGACGTTTCGGAGCTGCGCAAAGGCCGCAAGCCCGGCACCAACGTCTTCACGGTCCGCGACGCCATCGGGGGGGCGAACCTGATCATCAGCGCCTCGAACGACGCGGGCGACTGACCGTTGGCTGCCTTGACCAAGTTGGTCAATTCGCCTAGGATCGGCTGATGAAACAGGTGAGTCTGTACGACGCCAAAACGCATCTTTCCGCCCTCACCGACGAGGCTGCGGCGGGCGAAGAGATCGTGATCTCCAAGAACGGCAAGCCTAAGGCCAGGCTGGTGGCGCTGGACGCCCAGGTCGGCGCCCCAGCGCGCAAACGCGAGTTCGGGTTCTGGAGCCACTACGGATGGAAGCTGCCCGACAATTTCGACGATCCCGATCCCGAAATTGAAGCGCTGTTCTATGACGGCCCGATCTTTCCAGATGATAAGGCGTGAGCGGTTTTCTGCTCGACACCAACGTCCTGCTCTGGCTGGGACTCGACAATATGGCGTTGCGTCAATCAGTGCGAAGGCAGCTGTTTGGGGCCCCGCTCTATGTCAGCGTGGTGACCGCCGCCGAAATCGCCATCAAGGTTTCGATCGGCAAACTCCAGCTTCCGCCGCCATTTCAGACCGACTTCGCGGCGGCTTTCCGCACCTTGCTGAATAGGGCGGCGATCGACCTCATTCCGCTGGACCTGCCGGTCATCGATCACCTTCGTGGATTGCCGCTGCACCATCGGGACCCATTCGACCGAATAATCATTGCGCAGGCCCTGGCGAGCGGGCTAGCGGTCGCCACCCGTGATCGCGCCTTCGCCGCGTATGAAGGGCTCGAAATCCTGGAAGTCTGATCATGACCCCCTTCACCCGCCTTGACGGCCGCGCCGCGGCGCTGCCGATCGCCAATATCGACACCGACCAGATCATCCCCAAGCAGTTCCTCAAGACCGTCGAGCGCCAGGGGTTGGGCAAGGGGCTGTTCTACGACCTGCGCTTCGACGAGCGGGGCGTGGAAAAGCCCGACTTTGTGCTCAATCAGCCGGCGTTCAAGGGCGTCAACGTGCTGATCGCCGGCGAGAATTTCGGCTGCGGCTCCAGCCGCGAGCACGCGCCCTGGGCGCTGCTCGACTTCGGCATCACCTGCGTGATCGCGCCGTCCTTCGCCGACATCTTCTATGAGAACTGCTTCCAGAACGGCGTGCTGCCGGTGGTGCTGCCCGACGCGCAGGTGCGCAGCCTCACCGCCGAGGCCAAGGGCGGCAACCACGTCTTCTCCGTCGACCTGGAGGCTCAGACGGTGACCGCGCCGTCGGGCCAGGTCTTCCATTTCGACATCGATCCGGGGCGCAAGGAAAAGCTGCTGAAAGGCCTAGATGCGGTCGGCGAGACCCTGCAGCACCGCGGGCAGATCGGCGATTTCGAGCAGCGGCGGAAGCTGGCTCACCCGTGGCTGGAGACCCGCGCGTGAGCCTGATCGTCGCCGGCGCCATCCATGTGCCGCCCGAAAACCTCGACGGCCTGCGTCCGCACATGCTGGCGATGACGACCGCCACCCGCGCCGAGGTCGGCTGCGACGCCTACGCATACGCAGAGGACGTGGCCGAGCCCGGCCTGATCCGCGTCTTCGAGATCTGGCGCGACCAGGCGGCGCTGGACGCCCATTTCCAGACCGCTCACATGGCCGCCTGGCGCGCGGCCTGGCCCAGGTTCGGGGTCTTCGGCCGCCACCTTACGGCCTACGACATCGCCGCCTACCGGCCGCTTTAGTTTCAAGGGGAAATCATGAGCCGCCTGCTTCTGCTGCCGGGTGACGGCATCGGCCCCGAGGTCATCGCCGAAGTGGTCCGCGTCGCCGGCCGCCTCGCCAACGACCTGATCATCGACGAGCGCCCCTTCGGCGGGGCCAGCCTCGACCTGCATGGCGAACCGCTGACGGCCGAGACTCTGCAGACCGCGCTTGCCTCTGACGCCGTGCTGATGGGCGCGGTGGGCGGCGGGGTGGTGTCGAAATGGGCGAACGTCCCGCGCGACAAGCGGCCGGAGGCGGGCCTGCTGGGCCTGCGCCGGGCCATGGGTGTCTATGCCAACCTGCGGCCGGCCCTCTGTTTCGACGCCCTGGCCGGCGCCTCGGCGCTGCGGCCCGAATTGGTCGCCGGCCTCGATATCTTGATCGTGCGCGAACTGACCGGCGGGGTCTATTTCGGCCAGCCGCGTTTCATCGAGACCCTGCCCGACGGTCAGCGCCGGGCGGTGGACACCCAGGTCTATACGACCAGCGAGATCGAACGGGTCAGCCGCGTCGCCTTCGAGATGGCGCGCGGGCGGATGAACAAGGTCACCTCCTGCGAGAAGTCCAATGTGATGGAGACCGGCCTGCTGTGGCGCGAGGTGGTCACCGACCTGCACAAACGCGACTATGCCGACGTGACCCTGGAGCACATGCTGGCCGATAACGCCTCCATGCAGCTGGTGCGCGATCCCAGCCAGTTCGACGTTATCGTCACCGACAACCTGTTCGGCGATGTTCTGTCCGATGAAGCGGCCATGCT
>DASQSO010000538.1:0-2071 GCA_035642335.1 Caulobacteraceae bacterium | reverse complement strand
ACGACTGGAATCCATCCTTATGGCGATTCCTGCCTCGGTCACCAACGAAGCGCTCTGATAGTATCGGGGGCACCGCTCCACGGCAGCAAAGGGGCAACGCGCTGGAACAAGGCGCTCCAGACTTCGCGCGAGATACCAATTTAACTCTGGGTTCGAGGTTTCGTCGGACAAGGAACGTACCCCCTATGGCTCAGGCGACTCTCAAAGTCGGCGTAACAAGCTGCGCTTACCCAGGTTCTAACTTCGCGGTCAGGGCATACAGTGAACCACCTTGCGAGTCCGGCAATATTAAGCATTTTTACCTGATCGCTGTCGGCTCACGAAGCGACTACACGGCCTCACTCGGAGGGCCTAGCGGGGCACGAAGCGCAGCCTGACCTGCTGCGTCTTGCCCGCGTCGAGACTGCGCAGAAAGACGACGGTGATCGCGCCGGACGGCGGCGCGTTCGAGAAGACCTGGCTTGGATCGGCGCCTCTCTTGCCGTCGACACTGACCACGGTGGCGCCGATAACACCGGCGGCGACTGCCGCGCTACAATTGGGGTGGCCGTGTTTGCAGCCTTCGAGGATGATCGGAGGGCTGAATGGCGCGGGAAAGTGGCCGCCGAGCGTCCCGAACAACAGGCCGGCGTCATAGAACGGCGCCGGCGGGACGTCGGCGGATGCCGGGCCAGCGAGCATGGCGAAGGCAACCAGGGGCGGGAGAAGACGAGACGTCAAACGGAACATCGGCATGAACCTCCTTTCGGGGCGGGCGAAGGAATGAAGGCGGGGGTACGAGCGAGTTCGAGGCCCTGCTGTTTTCGGCGGCGATCGAGGCGCCGATCGCTTACGGGCTGGTGCGCCTGATGCGCTGGCCGTCGCGCGGGCCGCTGCATGCCGGCGCGGCCGCGGCGGTGGCCACGGCGGTCACCCATCCGCAGCTCTGGGCCGCGGCGCCGTGGCTTTCGCCGCAATTCGGCTGGTGGCCGACGACGCTGGGCGCCGAGGCGGTCGTCGTGGTGGTTGAGGGCCTGCTGGGCGCCTGGATGGCGGGCTTGAGTTTGCGTCATGCGATGCTGGTCTCGTTGGCGACCAACGCCGCATCGTTTGGCGCGGGGTTCTTGCTTAGCGGCTGAACGACGGTGAGCGCCGTGATCAGGATCGGGATCTCGAGCCAGGCGTGGACGGCCGCGAACAGGCTGTAGATCTCCCGCGAGCCGGTAAAATCGACGGCGAACCTCGACAGGGCGACGATGGCGACAAGCGCGACCGGCGCGGCGAACAACAGCCCGCGCGGCCAGGGCAGCAGACCCCGCGCATCCGGGCTCCAGCGCCGGAGCAGCAGCGGCAGCACGACGATCACCGCCGTATAGTGCGCCTGTTGCGCCACGACCGAGGCGGTGAAGAGGTCGATCGCGTGGGCGCTGGCGATCAGGCGCCCCGGAACGTAGACGCCGAGGTCGATCGGCAGTGGACCGGCGCCCAATGGGTCCAGCGTCGACGCGCTCACCCCCAGCGCCTGCAGCGCCAGCCTGGGCGCGCCGGTGGCGACCACGAGCGGCAGGCCGATGAAGATCGCCGTCGCGCAGGCCATGACCGTCAGTCGCCGGTTCTTGGGAGCGAGCTGCCAGAGGAAGCCAAGCGGCGTCAGATTGTGCAGGATAGAGAAGCCGATGGTGGTCTCGAATGGGTCGATGATGGCCAGGAGCCCGATGGCCAGCGCGATGGCGACGGCTGCGCCCCTGGTCGCCGTCTGGCCCCGCGCGGCGGTGAGGGCGAGCACGGCGACCAGCCCGAGCTCGAGCGGCCGTTCGACGTCGGGCGGCAGCAGGCGGACAATGCCAGCGGCCCTCGTCGCCACGATCAACGCGAGGACCGCGGCCATCGCGATGACGGTCGGCGCGCCGAGCCGGCGCCCGAACCGGCGATCGACGTAGCGCAGCTCGCTCAGCACGTGCGGCAGGCCGAACGCCGCCAGGGTCACCGAATAGACGGCCAGCGGGGCCGCGACGCTGACCACGGCCGCGGTCAGGGCGGCGAGGATCGCCGCCGCCGGGGCCAGTCTAGACGGCGGCCAAGGCATCCCGTC
>DASQSO010000537.1:0-19257 GCA_035642335.1 Caulobacteraceae bacterium | reverse complement strand
AGCGAGGAGGCCTTGCGGGCGGACTGGGCGGCCAGCGACTGCACGGCGGCCAGCACGTTCTTGACCCGGTGGTCCAGCTCGGCGACCAGGGTCTCGCGCTCGGCCTCGTCGCGCTTGCGGGTGACCTCCTCGGCGGCGATGCTGGCGAAGTCGGTCAGCGCGCGCTCGCCCGCATGGGCGGACGCATCACGCGCCGCCGGTTCATCGAGGATGATGACCCCCAGCACCGGTCCGTCGGCGGCGATGAGCGGCGCCGCGGCATGGAAGCCCTTGGCGTCGGTCGAAATCGCCGCCTCGCGTAGGCCGCGCCAACGGGTCTGCAGCTCGCTTGCGTTCGGCCAGTCGTCGGCCGGCGGCGCAACCCTGGCGACAAGACGAACCTCGCCGTCCTCGACGAGGGCGATGGCCGCGCGGGAGACGGAGAAGGCGACGGCGGCCAGGCTGGCGATCCGCTGCAGACGCGCCGCGGCCGTGGGGTCGACCGCGGCAAGGTCCGCGCATCTTGCTTCAAGCGCCGATGGCGCCGCTGCCTCGACGCGATCCATGGCCGGTGACTAGAGTCCTTTTATGGGCTGGGAAAGCCCGGACTGACGCGAACAAATCATTGACGACAGAGAACACCTTGCGGAGGGATAAGGAAAGCGTCATGCAGCCAGTTCGCGCCGTTCCGCTTAAGCTTCGGTTACGGAACCGCGCCGTTCGCGGTCGCGTTCCCGTCTAAGCTTCAGCGTTTCTTTCACCCATCGATGCCTCGGAGACATTTCATGCCCGCCAGCACCGCCATCGACGAAACGGCAGACCGCGTCGACAAGACCCTCAAGGACGCCGAAAAAAGCATCAGCGAGATGACCGAGCGCGCCCAGCGCACGATCCAGGAAGGCCTGGAGACCCTGCGCGTCCAGACCCGCGCCTATGCCGACACCGCCGGCGACTCCATCGACGTCGCCCAGCGCTACATGACCGAAAAGGTCCAGGAAAAGCCACTGACCGCGACCTTCACGGCGCTCGGCGTCGGCGTGCTGATCGGCATGCTGCTGGCCGGCGGGCGCCGGTGATCTTCAGACGGCTGCTCATGGCCTTCGTGGCGATCGCGGTGATCGCCGCCTCGGCGTCGGTCGTTGTCGTGGCCTTGGCCTTTACCCTCTACGCCCTGGTCGAGCCCTATGTCGGCCGGGCCGGCGCGAGCGCCGCGGTCGCCGGCGCCTTCGCCCTGATCGCCGCCATCGTCGGCTTCGCCGCCATGCCGCGCGGACGCAAACGCCGCACCGGCCCCGTGACCCCGACCGATGTTGCCGAGGACCTGATGGAGCTGGTGCGCGACAAGCCGATCGCCTCGGCGGGCGTGGCCCTGGGGGCCGCGATCATGGCCATGCGCAACCCGCGCGTCATCGGCGAGATTGCCCGCGCCTTCTTCCAGAACCGCAGGCCGCCGAAACGCTAGGCTGGCCGGCTCGGCGCAGCGGAACGCGTGCACCCAAGCGACGTTGAATTCTCCAAGAGGCGCGCCAGTCAGGCAAGCGCCGATCAAATGGAGACGACGTCATGTTGAGTTGGGCTCTGATTTTTCTGGTGGTGGCGCTGGTCGCCGGCCTTCTGGGTTTCGCCGGGATCGCCGGCGCGGCGGCGGGCATCGCCAAGCTGCTGTTCCTGGTCTTCGTGGTGCTGTTCGTGATCTCGCTGATCATGCACACCGTACGCGGTCGCGGGCCGTTGGTCGGTCCTTAAGGCCCTAAAGGTCCACCACCTCGAAGCCGGCGCGCCTTGCCAGGCGCCCGGCGATGAGGCCGCGGTGGCAGACCTTGGCGTCCGCCTCGAGGCATAACAGAGCCGAGGGCCGCGCCGCACAGATATCGGCCGCCTCGGCGAGTTCCGCCTGTGCGGCCGGTTCGTTATCCAGATAGCCGTTGTAGATTTCGTGCATCTCGGCCGTGCGCCCGGCGCGCGCGGCCACCCGCCCGGCCGCCGGCGTGCCGAGGGCGCGCAGATGCACATAGTCGATGCCGGCTTCGGCAAGCCCAGCGGCCAGCAGTTTCTTGGAAAACCCCGCCCGGCGCGAGGCCGCAACGGCGCGGACGTCGACCAGCACCTGAACGCCCGCGGCCTTCAGCCGCTCGATCACGTCGCCTTGCGTCGTGGCCTGATAGCCGATGGTGAACAGTTTCATCGCGAGGCTCCTTCGCCTATGCAGCCTGCCGAACGCTCAAAGGACGCCCATGGACGCCACTGTCGCCTACCAGCCTCGCGCCCGCGAGGTGCGCCTCGAAACCGAAGCCGGGACCGGCGACTTCGCCTATCTCGACTTCGGGCCCAGTGAACGGCCGGTAGACGCGGTGTTTTCGCACGCCAACGGCTTCAACGCCCGCACCTATCGGACGATCCTGGGCGCCCTGGCCGGCGAGTTCCGCATCCTGGCGCTGGACCTGCGCGGTCACGGCCGCACAGCCGCGCCGATCACGCCGGAGGGGCGGCGAAGCTGGCTCGATCTCGGCGACGACCTGATCGTCTTCCTGGAGACCCTCGACCTTATGGAGGTGGTGCTGGCCGGCCACTCCATGGGCGGCACACTCAGCCTGTTCACCGCCGCCGACCGGCCCGAACGGGTCCGCGCGCTCGCTCTGTTCGATCCGGTCATCCTGCCGCCGAACCGGCCGGCCGGCGTACCGATGGACTCGCCGCTGATCCATGGCGCGACACGGCGGCGGCGGCATTTCGACAGCCGCGAGGCCGCCATCCAGTCCTATCGCGGCCGCGGCGCCTTCACGACCTGGCCCGAGGCCATGCTGCGGGACTATGCCGAGGACGGGTTTCGCGACCTGCCCGACGGGACCGTCGAACTGGCCTGCGCGCCGGAATGGGAGGCGTCCAACTATGTCGCCCAGGCCCACGACCCCTGGGATGCCTTCGCCCGCGGCCGCTGCCCGATCGCCATCCTACGCGCCGAGACCGCCTCCACCTGCAATGTGGACGGCCGCATCGACCAGCTGACGGCCAGCGGGCGGATCAGTATCCAGACCGTGCCAGGGACAACCCACTTCCTGCCGATGGAGCGTCCGGACCTGGTCAAGCAGAAGCTGCGATCGGCGATCGAAGGGTAGGCCGCGTCGGCGCGGCATTTCCAGCGCCCGGCGCCGGGGCTCGGTCAGCCGCTGGCGCTCGGCCGCGCAACGGCGCTCAGCGTCCTTCAGCCCCGCCGCGCCGAGACCCGGCTGGTCGTGCGTATGGACGCGATGGGGTCCCACGTTCAGGCTGAGGTCGAGCCGAACGCGGCTTCGCGCAAGTTAGCGAAAGGCGGCGATGATCAGGCGAACAGCCTGGCGAAACGGCGCTTCTCGCGGGCCTTCCAGCCCTCGCGGTGATAGGCGTCCGAACCGATCAACGGCACGACGGTGGTGGCCTCGGCGAACACCATCTGTTCGTAGGTCACGTCCACCTTGCCCCAGGAGCAGGCCTCCTTCAGCGTCGAGGAGGAACAGGCGCCGTCGCGCACGTCGGCGACGGTGATCTGCACGGCGTACTTGTGCATCTCCGCCTCGATGCCGAGAATCTCGGCGCAGACCACGGTGTCCTGGGCGAAGTTCTTCGGCACCCCGCCGCCAACCATGAAGAGGCCCGTGGTCTTGGCGGCGATCTTCACGTCGGTGAGTTCGCGGAAGTCGGCGACAGCATCGATGCTGACATAGGGCTGCCTGGCCTTGATCCGCTCCGCCTGGTGCTTGACCAGGCCGAAGCCGGCCGATGAATCGGTGAAGGCAGGGCAGAAGATCACCGCATCTTCCTCGAACGCGGTCTGGATCAGCGAGCCGGGCTTCTTGGCGTTTCCGGCCGCCAGCCACTTGCCGATCTCGCGGATGAATTCGCGCGAGGAATAGGGGCGCGGCTCCAGGGCGTCGGCGATCTCCTTGATCGCGCCATCGCAGGCCTGCAGCTCTTCCTCGTCGATATAGGTGTCGTAGATACGGTCGATATAGAGGGCGCGCAGGTCGCGGTCGTCGACGTCCGCCTGGGCCTGGTAGTGCTTGAAACCCAGGGCCTCGAAGAAATCCATGTCGATGATCGAGGCGCCGGTGGCGACCACCACGTCGATCATCCCGTAGCGCACCATGTCGCGATAGACATGCATGCAGCCGCCAGCGCTGGTGGACCCGGCCAGGGTCAGCCAGACCGAGCAGGCCTTGTCCTCGATGGCCATGGACAGGATGTCGGCGGCCCTGGCGGTGTCGCGCGAGGTGAAGCTCATCTGGCGCATGGCGTCGATCACCGGACGCGCGTCATAGGCGGTGATGTCCACGTGCTCGACCGTCTTGGCGAGCAGCTCGGCCTTGGTGTTGGGTTTGGTCATGAGGGTTCCAACCTGAAAGCCCCTCCCGCGCAGGGAGGGGTTGGGGCGGGTGCGGGCGCTCGGGATAGGCTGACGGCCGCTCGCCGTCACCCCTTACGCGTGACTATCTGCGCCGACGCTTCTTTCCACGGGCGCGCGACAGTTTGACGACCGTGTCGGTCTCGGCGCGCGGCGTCGGAATGGAGGCCGGCGCCAGGCCGTACATCGAGGCCATGGGCGCATCGTTGACGATGGCGGCGTCGAGGTCGCCATAGCCGTTGAAGCGGGTGGTCATGGCCACGCCGTAGGCGCCCATCATGCCGATCTCGACATAGTCGCCCTCGCCGATGTCGTCGGGCAGCCAGAAGGGTCCCGGCATATGGTCGAGGCTGTCGCAGGTGGGACCGTAGAAGCGGAAGGGCTTCAAGGGCGCGTCAGGGGCCGCGTCGGACTGCTCGCCGTCGCGGACCAGCTTCACCGGGAACGGCCATCTGGAATGGCTGGCGTCGAACAGCGAGCCGTAGGAGCCGTCGTTCAGATAGAGCGCGTCGCCCTTGCGCAGCTCGACGCGGGTCAGCACCGACGAGCATTCGGCCACCAGGGCCCGGCCAGGTTCGCACCAGAGCTCGGTGGTCTCATGCACCATCATCTCGGCGAAGCCGCGGTCGATGGCGTCCGTGAAGAAGCCGAGGCTGGGGGGGACCATGCCGGGATAGACCGACGGGAAGCCGCCGCCGACGTCGACGACGTCGGCGAACACGCCGGCGCGGACCAGCGAGCGCGAGGCCTGGGCCATGGCCGACTGATAGGCGGTCGGCCGCATGCACTGGCTGCCGACATGGAAGGAGACGCCCATCAGCTCCTGGGTGGCGCGCCGCGCGGAGAGCAGCAGACCCGGCGCCTCGGCCGGCTCGACGCCAAACTTGCCGGCGAGCGGGTAGGAGGCGCCCTCGGCCGCCACCGCCAGCCGCACGATCAGGTTCAGGTCCTTGGCGTTACCGGTCGCGTCGAGGATCTTGGCGAGCTCGTCCTCGGTGTCGAAGGCGAAGGTTCGCACGCCGTGATCGAAATAGGCCGCCGAGATGGCGCTGCGACTCTTCACCGGATGCATGAAGGCCATGCGCGCTCCGGGGGCGTGCGTCGCCACCAGTTCGATCTCGGGCATGGAAGCCACATCGAAGGCGTTGACGCCGTTCGCGGCCAGCGTCTCGATCACCCAAGGCGAAGGGTTCGCCTTGACCGCGTAAAGGACGTCGCCTTTGAAAGTCTTCTGGAACCAGCGCGCCGCTAGGGCCACGGCGCCCGGTCGCACGAGTGCGACAGGACGTTCCGGCGACCGCTCACGGACCAGGTCCAGGGGCGAATGGTACGTGTGCAATTCACGTAACCCCCTGCAGATTGTTAAACCCAGGCCGGCGTTAGCAGCGCTTTTCAGGACTTCGGGTCCGCCGGAGCGCGCGATGTAAGGAATGCGGACGGCGATGTAAAGCCTTTATCGGCCAAAGAAAGTCGCGAGGGCGGCCTTGCGGCTGTCGCGAAAGTTTCGCATGGCTGCGTCATCAGGGCGTTTGGGCAAGCGGAACAAAGACCGGCGTTATGTCAGGCGAAGGCGTCATCGCGGTTCACGCCGCCTCCAAGACCTTCGGCGCGCGCCGGGCCTTGGACGGCGTCGGCCTTAAGGTGGCGAAGGGCGAGATGATCGGGCTGATCGGGCCGTCCGGGGCCGGCAAATCCACGCTTCTGCGCGCCTTCAATGGCCTGGTCGTCCTCGACGGCGGCGACGGGACCGTCGAGGCCTTCGGTACGATCGTCCAGCGGGCCGGGCGCGTTTCCGACCGCGTTCGCCAGGTGCGGGCCCGCATCGGCATGGTCTTCCAGCAGTTCAACCTGGTCGGCCGCCTCAGCCTCTACAACAATGTGGCCTTAGGGATGCTGGGACGGGTCAATTTCTGGCGCGGGCTCTTCGGGCTCTGGCCCCGCGCGGAAAAAACCGCGGTCATGAGCGCGCTGGCCCGCGTCGGGGTAGCCGAATACGCCGGCCAGCGCGCCGGCACGCTCTCCGGCGGCCAGCAGCAGCGGGCGGCGATCGCCCGCGCCCTGGTCCAGGGCGCCGAGGTCATCCTGGCCGACGAGCCGGTCGCCTCTCTGGACCCGGTGGCGGCGAGGCGGGTGATGGAGCTGCTCTGCGACCTGAACACAAAGGAGGCGATCAGCGTCGTGGTCAGCCTGCACCAGGTGGACTACGCGCTGCGCTATTGTTCGCGGGTGGTGGCCCTGAAGGCCGGCAAGATCGTCTATGACGGGCCGAGCCAGGGCCTCGACCACGCCCGGCTTGTCGACATCTATGGCCCGGAGATCGAAGAGGTCTTCTGGGAAGGGGCTCCGAAATGATCCGCAAAATCGTCGCGGCCGTCGGCCTGATGGCCGCGCTCGCCTTGGCCGGCTGCGGCCAGGACGATTCCAAGACGCTGAACTTTTCGATCCTCTCGGCCGAGGACCAGCTCTCCATGGCCAGGGTCTGGCAGCCGCTGCTGGACGACATGCAGAAGCAGACTGGACTGAAGGTGAAGGCCTTCTACGCCTCCAACTACACCTCGCTGATCGAGGCCATGCGCTTCAACCAGGTGCAGATGGGCTGGTTCTCGGCCCTGCCGACCCTGGAGGCCATACGGCGCGCCGACGGCGAGGTCGTCGGCCGCATTCTGCAAGCCAAGGACGCCGTGCCCTACGCCTCGGTGTTGCTGGTCAAGAAGGGCTCGGGCATCACCCTTGCCGACATGCTGAAGTGCGGAAAACGCTACAATTTCGGCATCGGCGACGCCCGCTCGACCTCCGGCACCCTGGCGCCGATGGCCTATATCTTCATCCCGCACGACATCGACCCCAACGCCTGTTTCAAGGTGGTGCGCTCGTCCAGCCACCAGGCCAACCTGTTCGGGGTGGCCAACGGCGTCGTCGATATCGGCACCAACAACACCGTCGGCCTGGTCTTCGCTCAGCGGCAAAATCCCGACGTCGCCAGCAGGGTGCAGGTGATCTGGACCTCGCCGCCGCTGCCGGAATCCTCGATCGTGGTGCGCAAGGACATGGACCCGGCGGTCAAGGCCAAGATCGAGCGCTTCTTCCTGACCTACGGGACCGCGGCCGGGGCGGAAGGCGACCACGAGCGGGCCGTGCTAAAGGCCCTGACCTATGGCGGCTTCGGGCCGGTGGATCCGGGCTATCTCGACCCGGTCCTGCGCATGGACGCCAGCAAGGCGCTGTACGACGCCAAGAAGAGCGGCGATGCGCGGAAAATCGCCGCCGCCCAGAGCGCCTATGACGCGGCCTTGGCGCAGATCGCCTCGCACCAGGCGTCGGCGGCGAAATGACCGCAACCGACCAGGCCGCGGCGATTCCACCGCCGCCGGTGCGGCCGCTGGCGCAGCGGCTGATCGACCTGGTGGTCTGGGGCTGCATCGCCATCCTGTTGATCGTCAGCATTGGCCCGGTGGAGCTGCACCGGTTTCCGCTGCTGTTCGCCAGGTCGGCCAACATGCGGGAGTTCGCCCGCGACTTCCTGCATCCCGATTTCGGCCAGCTGCCGCTCTATGTCGCCCAGATGTGGCTGACGGTGCAGATCGCGCTCTGGGGCACGGTCTTCGCCATGGCCCTGGCGATTCCGCTGGGCCTGGCCGCCGCGCGCAACGTCTCGCCGCGGTGGATCCAGCAGCCGGTCCGCCGCGTGCTTGACCTGCTGCGCGCGGTGCCGGACCTCGTCGTCGGCATCATGTTCATCGTCGCCGTCGGCGTCGGCCCCTTCGCCGGGGTGATGGCGCTGGCGGTCAATACCGGCGGGGTGCTCGGCAAGCTGTTCTCGGAAGCGGTCGAGACCGTGGATCCGAGGCCCATCGAGGGCGTGCGGGCGACCGGAGCGGCGCCGCTGCACGAGATCGTCTGGGGGGTGATCCCGCAGGTCGCGCCCTTGTGGACCAGCTACGCTCTCTACCGCTTCGAATCCAACGCCCGCTCGGCCACGGTGCTCGGCCTGATCGGCGCCGGCGGCATCGGCCAGCTATTGTTCGATTCCCTGAACGGCTTCGCCTTCCGGCAGACATCAGCCATGGTCATCGTCATCATCGTCGCGGTGACGCTCATTGACCTGCTCTCCCAGGCCATGCGCAGCCGCCTGATCTGATCCCATCGCCCGCGAACGCGGGCAGACCCTATTCAACCACGAAGGACACCAAGGGCGCCAAGGGGCCGGCGGGCCGATCCCGGAGGTCGGCGGCGCTCCTTCGTGTCCTTCGTGGTCATAATCCCGCCGCGCCGAACCGCGGCGCGAGAAAGCCTACACCTGGGCTGGCCTTCGCCGCAGTCGGGCCAGGCGGCGGAGGCGGCGCCAGAAGCGGGTCTTTTCCGGCTCGGGATAGGGCTGCAGGTTGCGCACGAACTCGTCGGCCGAGGCGCGCCAGGAAAAGCGCTCGGCATAGGCGCGCACATTGGCCGGGTCGATGGTCAGGCAGTCGAGGCAGGCCTGCCGCAGCCCCTCGGTCACGGTCTCGGCCACGCGGCCGGCGCCGGAATTGGGGATGATGTCCACCGGGCCCGGCGCCGGGAAGGCCGCCACCGGCGCGCCCGAGGCCATGGCTTCCAGGATCACCATGCCGAAGGTGTCGGTCAGCGAGGGAAAGACGAAGACGTCGGCGCCGGCATAGTAGGCCGAGAGCTCATCGCCGGACTTGGCGCCCGCGAAGACCGCCTTGGGATACTTCGCCTCAAGCTCCTTGCGCTGCGGCCCATCGCCGACCAGCACCTTGGTCCCCGGCAGGTCCAGGGCCAGAAAGGTCTCGATGTTCTTTTCCACCGCGATCCGCCCGACGTTCAGCCAGATCGGCCGTTCCATCCCCGCGTAGACGTCGGGATGTCCCGCCTTGGCCGGGTTGAAGACGTCGGTGTCGACGCCGCGCGACCAGGGCGAGATATTGTGGAAGCCATGCAGGGCCAGCTCCTCGCGCATGGTCGGGGTCGCCACCATCAGCCGCCCGGAAGGCTTGTGGAACCAGCGCATATAGGCGTAGCCGGCCGACACCGGCAGCGGCAGGCGGGCGGCGACATATTCCGGAAACTTGGTATGGTAGCTGGTGGTGAAGGGCAGCTTCCAGTCCAGGCAGATGCGCCGCGCCGCGAAGCCGATCGGACCCTCGGTGGCGATGTGGATGGCCTCCGGCTCAAAGGACTTGAACCGCTCCTGCAGCGGCTCGTAGGCGCCGACCGCCAGCTTGATCTCCGGATAGGTCGGCAGCGGAAAGGTCTTGAACTGATCGGGCGAGATCACCTCGACCTCATGGCCCATGGCGCGGCACTCGGCGACGGTGCGGGTCAGGGTGCGGACGACGCCGTTGACCTGCGGCTCCCAGGCGTCGGTGGCCAAGAGAATACGCATCAGGCGAAGGCGGCTTCCGCCTCGGTTTCGGCTTCGCTCAGGCGCCTGATCATCGACCAGGAGCGAAGCTTCGCCCATTCGAGGATTTCCAGCCGGCCGTCGTCGTGCTCGACCAGCGCGGTGCAGCTTTCCACCCAGTCGCCGTCGTTCACATAGGCCACGCCGTCGATCTCGCGCATTTCCGCCTTGTGGATATGACCGCAGATCACGCCGTCGACGCCGCGCCGGCGGGCCTCGTCCGCCACGGCCGCCTCGAAATTCTCGATGAACTGCAGGGCGTTCTTCACCTTGACCTTCAAATAGGCCGAAAAGCTCCAATAGCCGAAGCCGAACCGGCGGCGGAGCTTGTTGAAAAGAGTATTGAGCCCCAGCACCATTCTATAGGCCCAATCGCCGGCGAAGGCGAGCCAACGGGCGTGGCGGGTCACCCCGTCGAACTCGTCGCCGTGCAGCACCAGGAAGCGACGTCCGTCGGCGGTCTGGTGGATGGTGTCGCGCATCACCATCACCCCGCCGAAATGAACGCCGCAATAGTCGCGGGCCACCTCGTCGTGATTGCCGGGCACGTAGATGATCTCGGCGCCCTTGCGCGCCATGCGCAGGATCTTCTGCACCACGTCATTGTGCGCCTGCGGCCAGTACCAGCCGCTCTTCAGCTTCCAGCCGTCGAAGATGTCGCCGACCAGATAGAGTCGGTCGCACTCGATATGGCGGATGAAGTCCAGCAACAGCTCGGCCTGGCACCCGCGCGTGCCCAAATGGATATCGGAGATGAAAACGGCGCGGTAGCGGCGAACGGCGATCTCGGCGCTCATCGGCGTCGGGGCTTTCGATTGCTTGTGGGCCGGTTAAGCTGATTGCATGTCCGTTTTGTGAATCCTTGAGCCCGGAGAGCCCAGATGACCGGATCGATCAACCCCAGCCGCCCGCAGTTCGATGCCTTCAAGGCGCTGCCGCGGGATCAGCCGATCCACATGCTGAACCTGATCAGGCTGAAACCGCGGGCCGAATACCCGGAAGGCCACCCCAATCACGGCAAGGACCTGACCGGCCGGGACGCCTATCGGCTCTACGGCCAGACCTCGGCCGAGATATTCGCCCGGGTCGGCGGTCGCCAGGTCTGGGTGGGCAGGCCGGAGGGCGTGGTCACCGGGCCTGAAGCCGAACACTGGGACCTGGCCTTCATCGCCGAATACCCCGGCGCCGGCGCCTTCCTGGCCATGGTCACCGACCCGGACTACCGCGAGCACGTCAAACACCGCGCCGCCGGGGTCGAGGATTCGCGGCTGATCCGCATGGCGCCGATCACGCCGGGAAGCGTATTTGGGGAGTAGGCTTCCCTACCGTGAAGTGGTCTATGACTTCCAGAATCTGACCCACGTGGCCGGCGGGGATTTGCTGTAGAAAGTCCTTCTCCCGCGAGGGAAGAAGGGACGTGGCGTATAAACCCCGAACCGGGGTAAAAACGCACAAAAAGTCGGGGAGGCGTTGACGAGATCATGACCGCCGCAGCCATCACTCCCGCGGTCGAGCCGGCCAACCGGACCATGGTGCTGATCTCGATCATGCTGGCCATGATCATGACGGTGCTCGACCAGACCATCGCCAATGTGGCCCTGCCGCATATGGCCGGATCGGTCTCGGCCTCGGCCGATCAGATCACTTGGGTGCTGACCTCCTACATCATCGCCGCGGCGATCATGACGCCGACCACCGGCTGGCTGGCCGGGCGGTTCGGGCGCAAGCAGGTCTTCCTGGTCTCGATCGTCGGCTTCACCATCGCCTCGGCCCTGTGCGGCGCGGCCCAGAGCCTGCCGGAGATCGTCCTCTTTCGCGTGCTGCAGGGCGCGTTCGGCGCGGCCATGGCGCCCCTGTCGCAGGCGGTGATGCTGGACGCCTATCCGCTCGAGGAACGCGGCCCGATCATGGCCATCTGGAGCATGGGCATCATGGTGGCGCCCATCGCCGGGCCAGTCTTGGGCGGCTGGCTGACCGACAATTTCAGCTGGCGCTGGGTCTTCTATATCAACCTGCCGGTGGGCGTCCTTTGCTTCCTCGGCGTCTCCACCTTCTTGCACGAGCATAAGCACGGCCAGAAGCTCAGGTTCGACGCCATGGGTTTTGCGTTCCTGTCCATCATGCTGGCCGCCTTCCAGCTCTTCCTCGACCGCGGCCAGAACAACGACTGGTTCCATTCCACCGAGATCCTGATCGAAGCGGCGGTGGCGGGCCTGGCGCTGGTGCTTTTCCTCATCCACACCTTTACCACCGACAAGCCCTTCATCCCGATCGAACTGTTCAAGGACCGCAACTTCGCCACCGCGACCGGTCTCGGCCTAGCGGTGGGCCTGCTGGTCTTTTCGGTAATGGCGCTGCTGCCCGGCATGACCCAGACCCTGCTGGGCTATCCGGTTATGACCGCCGGCCTGATCCAGGCGCCGCGCGGCGTCGGCAGCCTGGTCTCGATGTTCTTCGCCGGCCGGCTGGTGGGGCGCATCGACACGCGGCTGTTGATCATCAGCGGCCTTCTGCTGTTCGCCATCTCCTTCTTCGGCATGAGTCATTTCGACATGCAGATGGGTTATTTCTCCATGGTCTGGACCGGCGTCGTCCAGGGGCTGGGCATGGGGCTGATCTTCCTGCCCATGACCACCCTCGCCTTCGCCACCCTGCCGCCCCACCTGCGCGGCGACGGCACCGGCGTCTTCACCCTGATCCGCAACCTGGGCAACGCCGCCGGCATCTCGATCATGCAGACGCTCTTCGTGCAGAACACCTCCATCGTTCACGCTCGGCTGACCGAGGGCCTGACCCCCGACAACCCCATCGCCGCGCCGATGATGAACGGCCAGGCGAACATGGAGGCGCTGAACGCCCAGGTGACCCAGCAGGCGTCGATGGTCGCCTATATCGACGTCTTCCACGTCATGTTCCTGGCCACCCTGGCCGCCATCCCTCTGGTGCTGCTGCTGCGCAAGCCCAGCGACCAGATCGCGACCCCGTCGGAGCCGATGGCGGCGGACTGACTCGCGACTATCCCAGGGCCGCTACGATCTCGGCGTTGGCTCGGGCCCGCCGCGCCCGTACCGCTCCGGCGAGATCGTCCAGCACCTGGACCGAGGTCTCCCAGTCGATGCAAGCGTCGGTGATCGACTGGCCGTAGGTGAGCGCGCGGCCTGGGACCAGGTCCTGGCGGCCGGCGACCAGGCAGCTTTCCACCATCACCCCCATGATCCGGCCCTCGCCGCCGGCCAGCTGGGCGCAGAGGTCGCCGATCACTCTGGGTTGGTTCTCGTGCCGCTTGCCGCTGTTGGCATGGCTGGCGTCGACCATCAGTCGCTGCGGCAGGCCGGCCCTGGCCAGGGCGGCCGCCGCGGCGGCCACCGAGACGGCGTCGTAGTTGGGCGCCGCGCCGCCGCGCAGCACGATATGGGCGTCGTCGTTGCCGGTGGTGGTGGCGATGGCGGCGCGGCCCTCCTTGCTCATCGCCAGGAAGTGGTGCCGGTGCAGCGCCGCCAGCACCGCATCGACGGCGATCTTCACGTCACCGTTGGTGCCGTTCTTGAACCCCACCGGGCAGGACAGGCCCGAGGCCATCTCGCGGTGAATCTGGCTTTCGGTGGTGCGCGCCCCGATGGCGCCCCAGGCCACCAGGTCGGCGATGTACTGAGGCGTGGTCACGTCGAGGAATTCGCAGGCCGCCGGCAGGCCAAGGGCGGTGATGTCCAGCAGCACCCGGCGGGCCAGGCGCAGGCCGTCATTGATGCGGAAGCCGCCGTCCAGGCCCGGATCGTTGATCAGCCCCTTCCAGCCCACCGTCGTGCGCGGCTTCTCGAAATAGACCCGCATCAGGATTTCCAGCTCGCCGGCATGGCGGAGTCGCTCCGCGGCCAGCCGCCGAGCGTAGTCCAACGCCGCCTTTGGATCGTGGATCGAACAGGGGCCGATGATGACAACCAGCCGGTCGTCCAACCCATGCAGGATGTCGTGCACGGCGCCGCGGGCGGCCGAGACCGTCTCGTCGATCATGAAGCTGGAGGGCGCCTCGCCGATCACCTGGGATGGCGGGCTGAGCATCTGCAGGCGCTCGATGCGAAGGTCGTCGGTGGAGGGGGACATGGGGGGCATTGGGGGGCTGGCTCCGGGAGGGAAACGGGAGCTGGCGGGCAACAAAAAAGCCGCCAGATCCCTGGCGGCTGACGGGAGACTCGGCTTGGGTTCGGTTTAAGCCAAGCGATCCTCCGCCGGCGCCAGGGGCGTCGGGCAGCCGAAATACCAAAATTGGCTGGCGGCGAGGATCATCGGACGGGCGATATAGAGCGTGGCGCGGCGATTGTCACCCACCCCCTGGAACCCTCGCCCCGCAAAGCGGGGAGAGGGCAGGGTGAGGGGCGCTTTGCGCGACGGGCTTTTCTGGCAAGTCTGCGGCGGCGGCGCGGCCCCCTCACCCTGCCCTCTCCCCCGCCCTTTGCGGGGGAGAGGGTTCTAGGAGACCGCGTCCAGCCGGCTGATGGTCTTCTTGTCGGCCCAGTGGCTCTGGGTGTTGTTGCGGAAATAGGGCGGGCGGTCGGCCAGGACGTCGGTTTCCAGCCACAGGCGCTTTAAGTGCCGGATCTTGCCGGCGGCGCGGTCGTCCACGTAAGGCGAGCGGCCGTGCAACACGTGGTAATTGTTGACGAACTGCATGTCGCCCGGCTGGAAATCCATGATCACGCTATAGGCGCCGCTCTCGGCCCGGTCGTGCATCCATTGCAGCGCCTCGATGGCCTTTTCGGTCAGACGCGGCGCGTCGGGATGGCGCTGGCTGGCGCGGATATAGCCGCCGATCAGCCGGGTGAAGAGCCGGCCGTTCCATTCCGTGAACACCGGCATCTCGTACCAGCCGCGCCTGCCGGGGCTCTGCTCGCCGCGCGCGTCGTAGGGCTGCGGCTTATAGAATTCCGCGGCCAGGTCGGGGCGCTCGCGCACCATGTCGTTGTGCATGGCCACCGAATTGGCCACCGCCGAGAGGCCGCCGGAGATTCCCGTCGTCAGGCAGAGCAGGCCGATCAGGTCGGAGCCGTCGCAGTGGAATTCCAGCCCGATCTGGCCAAGCTCGTTGCCGCGCGCGGTGGGATCGCCCGGCTGTTTGCCCTGGTCGGTGACGTCGCCGAGCAGATGGCCCTTGGCGTTCTGCGGCCAGGGCCGGCCGAGATGGGCGCCGATCCCCCAATAGGCCAAGCACATCTCGTCATTGGTATAGCGCTCGCGCGGCAGGCCGCGGATGAGCACGAAGCCGCGGCCCTCCATCAGTTCGCGCTCGATGTCCTTCAGCCGCTCGCCGAGGGTCGCCAGCGGGAAGTCGGCCTTTTCGATGTCCAGCAGGTCGCCGCTCTTGGCCCGCGCGTGGGCGATGGCGGCGTCGATCTCGGCGACCTCGGCCGCGTCGAGCTGTTCGGTCCAGGCGGAGGGGTCCGCCACATCCTCGGCCCGCCATTCGCAGGCCGTTTCCAGAACCTTGGGCGCCATGATGGGTCTCCATTTCACCGCCTTGCCGAAGGCGAGGCCGTATTTTCCGAACCACGAACGACACGAACAAACACGAACAGGAAGCTAGACGCGCCAGGGCGCGCGATGGTCATCCCGTGCGGCTAAGCCGGCCCCTTTCGTTCGTGTGGGCTCGTGTCGTTCGTGGTCAAATTCTTTCTTCCTATTCCGCCGCCGCGGCCAAAGGCGCGGCCTTGCCGCCGCGCAGCAGCCGCCCCGGCAGGGCCTGGGTCGGCACGCCGTCGCGATAGGTGACCTGGCCGGCCACCACGGTCGCCATGTAACCGCTGGCCCGCTGGATCAGCCGGCGCCCGCCGGCGGGCAGGTCGTGGGCCACCTGGGGGCTGTGCAGGGTCAGGTTGTCGTAGTCGATGACGTTCAGGTCGGCCCGGTAGCCCGGCGCCAGCACGCCGCGATCGTAGAGGCCCACGGCGCGGGCGGTTTCGCGGGTCTGTAAGCGAACCACCTGTTCCAGGGCGATCTTCGGGCCCCGGGTGCGGTCGCGGGTCCAGTGGGTGATCATGGTGGTCGGGAAGCTGCCGTCGCAGATCATGCCGACATGGGCGCCGCCGTCGGAGAGGCCCGGAATGGCGTCCTTGTGGTTGATCATGGCGTAGGCCGGATCGAGCGAGCCCTCGGCATAGTTGAGGAACGGCACATAGAGCATGCCGCGCCCGCCCTTGGTCAGCATGTGGTCGAGGGCGACCTCTTCCGGATTCAGGCCCTTGGCCGCGGCGACATGAACGACGGTGCTCGTCTCGGTGGGCTCATAGTCCGGCTGGTCGTTCATCAGGTGCATGCGCACGAAGCCGCCGCTGGCGCCGCGGACGCCGTCCTCGGGACGGCTGGCGAACAGCCGTTCGCGAAAATCCAGGTCCGTCAGCGCCTTGACCCGCTCGTCCAGAGGCAGTTTGGCGATCTCCTTGTAGACCGGATAGTGGGTGAACGGGTTCGCCGTCAGCTCCAGCCCGAGCAGGATGCCGACGGGCCGAGCGGCCACCTGGGCCTTGATCTTCAGGCCGGCCTCGACGGCGTCCTCGACCGAACGCAGCAGGGCCTTGTAGGACTGCGGCCGCACCGGGCTCTGGATCAGCGAGAAGGACATGGGCCGGCCCGAGGCCTCGACCACCCGCCGCAGCATGGCGAACTCGGCCGCCTCGTCGGCGAAGTCGGAGACGAATTGCAGCACGCCCTTGCCAGCCGCCTTCAGGCCGAGCGCTATGCCGGTCAGCTCGTCCTCGCCGGCGGTGAGGGTCGGCGTCGGCTGGCCGTCGCTGGTGCGGTGGTTCAGCGTGCGCGAGGTGGTGAAGCCCAGGGCGCCGGCCTCGGCGGCGCCCTTGGCGATCTGCGCCATCGCGGCGATGTCGGCCTCGGTGGCCGGCTCGCGATTGGCGCCGCGCTCGCCCATGACGAAGACGCGGACGGCCGCGTGCGGCAGCTGCGAGCCGATATCGACGTCGAAGCGGCGCATTTCCAGGCTGGCCAGATAGTCGGGATAGCTCTCCCAGTTCCACGGCAGCCCCTGGGACAGCACCGGGAAGGGAATGTCCTCGACGCCTTCCATCAGCCGCACCAGCCGGTCGTGATCTTCCGGCCGGCAGGGCGCGAAGCCGACGCCGCAATTGCCCATCACCACCGTGGTCACCCCATGCCAGGACGACGGCTGCATCCGCTCGTCCCAGGTGGCCTGGCCGTCATAGTGGGTGTGGATGTCGATGAAGCCGGGCGTCACCACCTGGCCAACGGCGTCGACCTCCTCGGTCCCCCGTCCGCTGACCTGGCCGACGGCGGCGATCAGGCCGTCCTTGACCGCCACGTCGGCTTCCACCGGCGCCGAGCCCTGGCCGTCGTGGACGAGACCGCCGCGCACGACGAGATCGTAGGGATGGTCCATGGTCGTTTCCTCTCAGGTCTCGTCTATTTGGCGCGCCCGGCCGGGCCTGGGTCAAGTCAAGATGGACCAGCGCGACTTATTCAAAATGGAGAAAAAGTAGCGGCTCGCGACCGCGCCGAGCGCTTGCGATCCGGCGGCTGCATCCCGATTTAGTGGAACGTAAGGGCGAGTTTTGCGCTCTTGCAATGCGCGAAAGGGATTTATCGAAGATGGCCAAAGTGCTTTTGGGGTTCGGGGCAATGCTGGGCGTGGCGCTCGGCCTGATGCTGCCGGCGCCGTCGCACGGCGTCCACAGCCAGCACCTGATCGTGCCGGGAACCTCGGCGCGGTAGCCGAACCTCCCCCTCTGGAAAGGCCTAGTGGGCTTCGTCCCAGTTGGCCGCGGCGCGGGCCTCGACCACCAGCGGCACGCTGAGGGCGACAGCCGGCTCCGCCGCCTGTTCCATCACCAAGCTGGCCACCCGGCAGGTCTCGTCGGCCTCCGCCTCGGGCGCCTCGAACACCAGTTCGTCGTGCACCTGCAGCAGCATGCGCGCCGAAAGGCCCGCGCTTTTAAGGGCGTCGGGCATGCGGATCATGGCGCGGCGGATGACGTCGGCGGCGGTGCCCTGGATCGGCGCGTTGATCGCCGCTCGCTCGGCGAATTGGCGGTGCGCCACCGTGGTCGAGCGGATGTCGGGAATATTGACCTTGCGCCCGAAGAGGGTGGTGACGAACCCCTGCTCGCGCACCAGGGCGCGGGTCTGGTCCATATAGGCGCGGATGCCGGGGAAGCGATCGAAATAGGTCTCGATATAGGCCCCCGCCTCATCGCGCGGGATCGACAGCTGGTTGGCCAGCCCGAAGGCGGAAATGCCATAGATGATGCCGAAATTGATCGCCTTGGCGCGGCGGCGGGTCTCGGCCGGCATGCCCTCGATCGGGACGCCGAACATCTCCGAGGCGGTCATGGCGTGGATGTCATGGCCGGCCTGAAAGGCCTTCTTCAGCTGCGGGATGTCGCCGATATGGGCCAGCAAGCGCAGCTCGATCTGGCTATAGTCGGCGCTGATGAGCAGATGCCCGGGCTCGGCGATGAAGGCCTTGCGGATCTTGCGGCCTTCCTCGGTGCGCACCGGGATGTTCTGCAGGTTCGGATCGTTTGACGACAACCGCCCGGTGGTGGTCGAGGCCAGGGCGTAGGAGGTGTGCACCCGCCCCGTGCGTTCCGAAACCGCCTGGGCCAGGTTGTCGGTATAGGTTCCCTTCAGCTTGGAGAGCTGGCGCCAGTCCAGCAGCACCCGCGGCAGGGCATGACCCTGGGCGGCCAGGTCCTCCAGGATGCGCACGTCGGTGCCCCAGGCGCCGGTGGCGGTTTTCTTGGCGCCCGGCAGGCCCATCTCGCCGAACAGCACATCGCCGATCTGCTTGGGCGAGCCCAGGTTGAACGGCCGCCCGACAAGGCGCTGCGCCTCGGCCTCAAGCTCGCCCATGCGCAGGGAAAAATCGTTGCTGAGCAGCCGCAGCTGCTCGGGATCGATGCGGATCCCCTCGCACTCCATCCGCGCCAGCACCGCCGGCAGCGGCCGCTCCAGGGTCTCGTAGACGCTGAGCACCCCCTCCCGCGCCAGTCTTGGGCGCAGGTGGTGATAGAGCCGCAAGGTGACGTCGGCGTCCTCGGCGGCATAGGTGGTCGCCGGCTCCAGCGGCACGTGCTTGAAGCTCTTCCGCGCCTTACCGATCCCCGCGACGGTCTTGAAACTGATCGGCTCGTGATTCAGCCACAGCTTGGACAGCTCATCCATGCCGTGATTGTGCAGGCCGGCCTCCAGCACATAGGAGATCAGCATGGTGTCTTCGATCGGCGAGACCGCGATGCCGTAGCGCGACAGCACGGCCATGTCGTATTTGGCGTTGTGGGCGATCTTGATCACCGCCGGGTCTTCCAGGAGCGGCTTCAGCCGCGCGATCACGTCATCGAGCGGGATCTGCTCCAGATCGGGCGTGGTCTCGAACTGCAGCCCTTCGGCCTCGCTGCAATGGCCGACCGGAATGTAGCAGGCGTCGCCCGGCGTTATAGCCAACGACATGGCGCACAGCCCGGCGTTGGCCGAG
>DASQSO010000536.1:0-4919 GCA_035642335.1 Caulobacteraceae bacterium | reverse complement strand
GTCGAAGCGGGTGACGGCGCGGCAGGCCTCCTGCTCGGCGTTCGGGCCCAGCGCGAAATCGCCATGATCGGCCGCGGCGGCGAGCCTGGGCGCCGAGGCCCAGATCGCCGCGAGGACCGCGCCCAGCCCGATCCAGCGCCGCGCGGTCATGGATGGCCTCCACCGCTGGGAGAACAGGGCGGGCTCGCGCCCGTGGGGCAACCATTGCTGGACTCGTCCGAACCGGTCCACAGGTCGCGGTTGCCCGCGCCGGTGATCGGCGTGTTGTCACCGTAGTTCGAGCTGTTGTTGACGTTGACCACCGGGAAGACGTTGACGACCGTCGTCGTGACGTTTGTGGGGCCAGACGCCGCGGACGAGGCGGCGGCCGTCGCTTGGGCGAAGCCGGACGAGGCCAGGTTCAGCGGCGGCAGGTTGATCACGACCGGCGGCGGCGTGTTCGTCACGACCGGCGGCGGCGCGGTGATGGTCCCGATCTGCGCGGCGGCGGTTTCGTTGACGGTGTAGTTGGCGGCGTCCGCGCCCGACAGGGCCAGGCCGTCGACGCTGACCAGTTTGTCGAATCCGGCGTTGGGAGTGTCGTAGCTCCCGCTGGCCGGGTCGTTCAGACTGACCTGGTCGCCGGAGACCACCCCGGCGAGGCTGTAGTTGTCATTGGCCAGGGTGGCGTCTGTATCGCCGTCGAACGGCTTGGAGACGGTCCCAACCAGGGAGGCGGTGAGCGCCTTCTGGTCGATGGTCCCCGGCGCGATGGTGGTGGTGACGATGTAGTTGCCGCCGCCATTGCCGTCATCGATCGTATAGCCGCCGACCGAGAGCGTGCGGGTCCCGGCGTCCTTGCTGTCGTAGGTCTCGGCCAGGCCCGAAATGCTGTCGCCGGCGACCAGGCCGCTCTCGGTCGGCGTGGCGCTGGAGAGCACGCCGCCGTCGTAGGTCTTGCTGTCCGCCACCGCCGCCAGGGTCAGCGGCGCGGGGTTGATGGTCCCCGGGGCGCTGACCTCGGTCACGGCGTAGTTGCCGCCGCCATTGCCGTCGTCGATGGTGAAGCCGCTGACCGAAAGCGTCCGTGAGCCGGCATTGCGGCTGTCGAAGGTCTCGGTCAGCCCCGAGAGGCTGTCGCCCTCGGCCAGGGCGCTGTTGGCGGGCGTGACGTCCGAGGCCGCCGTGCCGTCATAGGTCCTGGTTTCGGTCAAGGCCGTCAGGGTCAGCGGCGCCGGGGTGATGGTCCCGATGTCAGCCTGGGCTGTACCGTTGACGGTGTAGTTGGCGGCGTCCTCGCCGGAGAGCATCAGACCGCTGACGCTGACCGCCTTGCCGGTCGCCGCATTCTTGTCGCTGTAGAGGCCGCTGGTCGGATCGTTCAGGCTGACCTGGTCACCTTTGACCACGCCGCTGAGCGGGAGATAGTTTTCGTCGGTCAGCGTCGCGGTCGTGGTTCCGTCGTAGATCTTCTCGACGCTGCCGGTCAGTCCGGCTGTCAGCGCCTTCTGGAAGATGGTTCCTTGCGCCGTGCCCGATGAGTCCACGATGTAGTTATTGCCGCCATTGCCGTCGGTGATGACGAAGCCGGGATCGACCGAGAGCAACTCGGAGCCGGCGTTCTTGCCCGCGAAGCTCTGGGTGACATCGATGCTGTCGCCGGAGACCAGGCCGGTGACGCTCGGCATGGCCGAGGACAAGGTGTTGCCGTCATAGGTCTTGCTGTCGGTCACCGCCGCCAAGGTCAACTGGGCGGGGTCGATCTCGCCGACATTGCCCGTGGCTTCGGTGGAGACGAGCGTATAGTTGGATGTATCGCCTGTGAGGCTCACGCCTTCGGCGGTCACCTGTATGCCGGTACCCACGTTCTTATCGCTGTATTGGCCGCTGTCCGCGCCGGTCGGGCCGCTCACGCCGACATCGTCGCCCACGAACGCGCCGGACAGGCTGTAGTTCTCCTCGCTCAGGGTGGCGTTGGTCGTGCCGTCGTAGGTCTTGTCGACGGGGGCGACGATCACGGCGGTCAATAGCTCTGGGTCGATCTCGCCATAGGCGTTCGTCGTCGAAACCGCGTAGTTGGCGCCGCCGTTGCCGTCATCGACCGTAAACGAGTTCACCCTGATGAGGATATTATCCGGGCTCGCGTTGGGATCGTCGAAGCTCTGGGTGGGATTGCCCGACTGGTCGCCGGGAACCAATCCGGCGACCATGGGCTGCCTCGACGAGTCCGTACCACCGTCAAAGGGGCGTTGGTCAGGTACCGCGGCCACGGTCAGCGGCGCAGGGGTTATCGTCAGCGTTCCGTCAAAATTTGTCACTTCGGGAGGGTTGGGCGTGGCGATATTGTCGGTGAAGACGGGCCGGTAGACGCCGGACGGACCCTTGGCGGCTGCGTTGTCGGCGATGCTCAGGTCATAGGCGAACGGCTGGTAGCTGTTGGCGTCGTAGTAGCCGGAAAGCCCGACCGACGGCGGCGCATTGTCATTATTCGGATCGAGCGGCTGCACCTGCAGCGTCTTGACGGCAGATTCGTAGGTATCGCCGCCCTGCAGGCCGGTGGCGACCACGGTGTAGACCGGGTAGTTGCCATAGACGATCGGGGCATTGTTCAGCGCCGTCGCGGTGAAGGTGATGACATGCGAGACGCCGTAGAGCTGCGGAAACTCACCCTCTGAGGGGATCGACCAGACGCCGCTCTCGCCGTGGCCGTAGTCGGCGATATTGAAGTCGAAGCCGTCGTAGGTCGACTGGGTGAAGGGATCAGTGCTGGTCCCGTCGACCAGGCCCGTGACATCCGACGTCCCGCTGTGGCTGCTGCCGACGCCAGCGGATTGGTTGGTCGTAACTTCGTCCCAGTACCCGTTGGTGATGACGCCGTCGTTCTCCCCGGCGATGCCGCCGACGGAGCCCCTGGCGCTGACGGCGCCGGTGGCATAGACGTTGTTGATGTCGTAGACATTGCCTTGGCCGCCGGTGGCTACGAAGCCGGCGAACCCGCCGACTTCGTCGGACGATCCGGACGATGAGTTGGTGACCATCACCGCGCCGGTCGCGTAGGCGTCGCTGATCTCCCCGTTGGTCAGCGCGCCGACGAAGCCGCCGACCTCGGCCGTCGTGCCTGAGCCTGCCACGGTCACCGCGCCGGTCGCGAAGGACTGGGAGACCTCGCCCCCGGCAACTTCGCCGGCAAATCCGCCGGCCTCATTCTCCTGGCTGTTCGGCGAGGCGGCCTGGGTCACCGAGCCCGTCGCATAGGAGGTTGTAATCTCGCCCTGCGATAAGCCGATGAATCCGCCGGCTATCGAGCCGCCGCCGGCGGTCACGGCGCCGGTCGCGTAAGATCCCGAGATTGAAGGAAATCCCGCCCCATCCTCTCCATCGACCACGAGAGCCGACCCCACCAGGCCGCCGGCCACCGGGATCTCGCTTTCCTCGGAATCGGTTCCGACGCTCACCGCGCCGGTCGCGAAGGAGGTCAGGATCGTGCCGCCTTCCAACTCGCCGACTAGCCCGCCGACGCTGGCCTGGCCGCCGCTCACCGTGGCGGAGGAACTCGAATTCTGGATCGTGCCGGTCAGATCGCCGACCAGGCCTCCAGCCCTAGCATCGGCGCTGAACCCCTCATCGCCATCTCCAACCGTGACCATGCCCGAGGACGTGACGTTGGTGACCGTGCCGGCGACATCGCCGGCCAGGGCGCCGACCTCCATGCCGTCGCCGCCGCTGACATTGGCGTTGACGAGGTTGAGGTTCTGAATCACGCCGCCCGAGCCGACGAAGCCGAACAGGCCGGCCGCGCCGTCCGACGGCTGGCCCGAGGAACCCATCTGCCCCGGCGTCGACGTGCCGATGACGGTCAGGTTGGTGATGGAGTGGCCCTGGCCGTCGAGCTGACCGGTGAAGGCCGAGCTCAAGGTGGCGCCGATCGGCGAGAAGCCGGTCATCGGGTTCCAGATGTCCGAGGCGCCGCCGGTCGCCGAGGCGTCGATGTCGGCGCCCAGCGTGTAGTTGGCGCCCAGGTTCAGATCCACCAGCTGCAGCTGATGGGCGTTGGTGATGTCGGTGGAATATTCCGACTGCAGGATCGGCCGCGTCGAGCCCTCGACGATGAACCAGGTGCTGCCGAAGTCGAAATTGGCGTAGCTGGCCTGTGCATAGGCGCTGGGGCCTGAACCGCCGACAGCGGTGATGGAGTCTACGTTCGCGAACGAGCTCCCGGCATTGGCCCCGGTCGTCTGGCCTGTCGTCCCCTGATCCCAATAGGAATCGGCGATCGAGCCGCCGGTCTGGAAGGTTCCATCCGTGGAGCCGACTTGGGCGACCAGGCCGGCCGTGGCGACGCCGGCGCCGCCGGTGACGAGGCCTGTCGCATAGACGTGGTCGATGCTGGCGTCATTGTCGATGGCGCCGGCGAAGCCGCCGGAGGTGTTGGTTCCCGCCGATCCGGTGACGTTGACCGAGCCCAGCGCATAGGCCTCGCTGATGCTGGTCCCCGGGTCCTCGACCTGGCCGGCGAAACCGCCGGCGCGGGTGAAGGCGCCGCTTGCCGCGCCCACCGAACTGACGTCGCCGCTGGCATAGGACAAGCCGATCTGCGCGCCCTGGTCGACGGAGCCCACGAAACCGCCGGCGGCGCTGTTGGAGCCGCTTACCCCGCCGCCGCTCTGGGTGACGGCGCCGGTCGCGTAGGAGGTGGTGACGGTGACGTCGCCGAGGGATCCGATGAGGCCGCCGATCGACGAGCCGGCGCCGCCGCTCACGGCGCCGGTCGCGTAGGAGCCGGCGACTCCGGTCGCAGGGTGGTCATTATCACCGGACCCGCCGAATTCACCGACCAGACCGCCCGCGTCCGGGCTGTCGATCCCGCCAGCCGGGTAGGCGCCGACGCTGACCGCGCCGGTCGCGTAGGAATTGACGACGATCCCGCCGCCGCCGGCGGT
>DASQSO010000535.1:0-2191 GCA_035642335.1 Caulobacteraceae bacterium | reverse complement strand
CTCGAGGTTGTCGGCATGGCTGGAGCGCGCCAACGCCCGTCCTTCAGTGGCCAAGACCATCGAGGAGATGGCCGCCCCGCGCCTGCCGATGACCGACGCGGCCAGCCTGGTGCGGCAGGGCCTGTTCAAGCGCGAATACCGCGACCACCGGCTGGAATGGATGATCAAATCCGGTGGGCTGGAGGTGGTGGTCAAGGGTCTGGAGGCCGACAACATCCGCTTCAGCCCCGCCTTCGGCTGAGCAACACCGGTCAAGACAACCCAGCGCCGCTGGGCCATGCTGCGGGTATGAGCGATCTGGCCCTCAGCCCCGCCTCGACAGACGATCCGCTGGAGCGTGCGCGGCGCTATGTCGAGGCCGAGCTGTTCGAGCCGCTGACGCTGACCCAGATCGCCGGCGCGGCGGGGCTGTCGGCCTACCACTTCACCCGCCAGTTCGGCGCGCGGTTTGGGGTTAGCCCGATGGCCTATGTGCGCGCGCGGCGATTGGCGGCGGCGGCCGAGCGGCTTTGCGCCAGCCGACCGACGCCACTGGTCGAACTCGCCTTCGATTGCGGCTTCGACAGTCAGGAAGGCTTCACCCGCGCCTTCAAGCGCGCCTTCGGCGTCCCGCCCGGCCGTTTTCGCCGCGCCGGCGGCCAACCCATTCCCATGGAGACACTGCCCGTGACCGAAACCGCCATTCGCATCAACCTCACCCAGGCGCCGGCGCCGGTCCGCAAGGGCGCCTTGCGCATCGTCGGCCTTTCCGGCGTGTTCGACGACAACAACAAGGCCGAAATCCCCATGCTCTGGGAGCGGCTGAACGGCTTGATGCCGATCCCTGGCATCGCCGATTTCGAGAGCTTCGGCGTCTGCGCTGGCGGTCCGGAGCCGGGCAGCCTGCGCTACACGGCCGGCTTTCCGATTGTGGCGGGCGCGCCGACGCCGCCGGGGCTGGACCTCGTCGAGCTGGCCCCGCGGACCTATCTGGTCTTCCGCCAGGTGATCGACGGCGGCCCGCTGCACCCGCAGATGCAGGCGGCGACCAAGGCGATCTGGGGCGAGCTGGCGCCGAAGTCCGGCTACCGGCTGGCCCATGCGCCCGACCTGGAATTCTACCCCGCCGACTTCACCCCCGGCCGCGCCGGCGACTGGGTGGAGTGGTGGCTGCCGGTCGAGGCTTGAAGCCTCAGACCTCCGTCGGCGCGTAGGGGCCAAGCGCCTCGAACAGTGGGCCGAGATGCTTGGCGTAACGGCGCCAGCGCTGCAGCGAGGTGGTGAAGATCGGCTGGCGCACCTGGGCGACGCTGGCGGTGCGCACCGCCCGCTTCGTGCGATGGAAACCCAGGCAGGCGGGGTCCCAGTCCAGGCCGCAGGCCTCGGTGACCAGCCAGCGGATCTGAGCTTGCGGGTCCGCCACCAGCGTCTCGTGGCTGACGTCGATGACGCGGCCGGGCAGCACCGCGGACCAGTGGTCCATCACCGCGCGATAGCCGACATATTCCGCGCCGATCTGGCCGAGGTCGTAGAGGGTCTCGTTGCCATCGGCGAACAGCTGGCGATAGCAGGCCAGGCAGGTGTCCACCGGATCGCGCACGCCGTGCAGGACGACCGCGCGCGGGAACATCAGGGCGATCATGCCGACGTGCAGGAAGCTCTCCAGGGTCTTGTCCACGAGCTGAACACCGGACTTCCAGCCGCGGGCGCGCATGCCGGCCAGGTAGGTCTCGGCGAGCTCGCGGATCCAGGTCGCGGTCTTCGGGCTCACCGGGTCATAGGCGCCGCCGTGCTCCAGCGCCTCGGCCATGACGGGGCTCTCGCCCATGCCTTGTACGGCCCGGTGGCTGGAGAGGATCTGCTCGATCAGGGTCGAGCCGGAGCGTGGCATGCCGATGATGAAGATCGGCCGGGCATGGTCGTTCCCCTGACCCTGATGCGCGGCGATGAAGCCCGGCGTGACGATCGCCTTCAGCCGGGGCAAGGAGTCCGCGTGGTCGCGGGCTACGGCCTCCGGGCGCGACGCGGGCGGCCCCGCGGCCAGGGCCTGGTATTTCAGCCGGTTGCCGGCGGCGAAGGCGGCGAAGGCCTCGTCGTCGGCCCCGCGCACCTCGAGCACCTCGCCGAGTGCGAAACTTAGGCCGGCGCGCGCCGCGACGCCGGCGTCCGCGTCCGACGCCGCGTGGCGCAAGGCGTCCAGCTCGGTCTCGGT
>DASQSO010000534.1:0-2737 GCA_035642335.1 Caulobacteraceae bacterium | reverse complement strand
GGCCAGCTGCTCCAGATCGCCGGCCAGCCGCCGCGCATCCGCGGCCGGTGTGGCGGTGGTCCCCGCTGCCTGGCGCAGGGCGATCCACGGCGTGGCCGTGGTTCCGGCCGCCTGGCGGAGGGCCCTCGCCGTCTGGTTCAGGCTGTCGACCACCTCGGCGTCGGTCGGCGGGGCCGCGACCACCAGCGGGGTCAGGGTCAGGTCGAGCAGGTTGGCGGCGTCGGCGATGACGGCGATCTTGGCCGGCTGGTCGGCGGGCACGAGGCTGGAGAGGGTGCGGGCGTCGTAGACCTGCGGCAGGGTCCGCACCTTGGCGGCGACGGTGTCGGCCGCGGCGAGGTTGGGCGCGACGTATTGCAGGGTGTTGGTCGTCTGGTCCGGATCCTTCGTCAGGTCGAGCAGGGTGGAGACCGACTCCGACCTGGGATTGCGCAGGTGCATCGGGTTGAAGTCGAAATGCAGCAGCGGCAACAGAGCCGCCGAAACTAGGGCGGCGCCGACGCCGGTCCCGATCACCAGCCGCCGGTGGCCGAGCACGAAGTCGTCGATCCGCGCCAGGCTGGGAGGGGCGCCGCGCTCCGGCGCCCCGGGGGGCTGGCTGATGCGGATCAGGGCGGGCAAAAGGGTCAGATTCAGCAGTAGAGCGATAAACATGCCGACGCCGGCGATCACGCCGAGTTGGGAGACGCCGTAGTAGTCGGTGGGCGCGAAGGCGAGGAAGCCACAGGCGATCGCCGTGGCGGCGAGGGCCAGCGACCGGCCCATGCCGTTGCCGCTTCCGACCAGAGCCTCGCGCACGCCCACCCCGCCCATGTGCTCGGCGCGGTATCGCACGCTGAACTGGATGCCGAAGTCGATGCCGAGCCCCACAAACAGCGGGATGAAGGCCACGGAGATGGCGTTGAAGGTATGGAAGACGAGCAGCCCCATCGCCGCGGCGCAGACCAGGCCGATGAATGTGGTGATCAGGATGGAGACGATCAGTCGCGCCGAGCGCACCGCCAACCACAGCATCAGGATGATGGCGCTGACCGCCAATATGCCGATCAGCGCGGCGCGGTCGGCCAGGCTGCCGAACTCCTCATCCTGCAGCGGGATAGGACCGGTCAGCCGCACGCGTACGCCGTGGGCCTCGTCCAGGTTCAGGGCCTTGGCGGCGTCGCGGATAGCCTTGGTGGTCGCGCTGCCGGGTTCCAGCTGGGCGAAGTCGAGGTTGGGAGCGACCAGTATGACGTGGCGCAGCTCGCGCGGATCGGGCGCGCCGTTGGAGATGAGCGTGCGCCAGGAGAAGAAGGTCGGCTTACCGGCCTTGAGGCTCTCCAGGGCGTCGGCCAGCCGCTTGATCGGTTTGTCGATATCGTCCAGCGATGCCTGGCCGAGGCTGACGCCTTGTAGCGACGTCGACAACGCCCCCATCAGCCCGCGGATCGAGGGATCGGCGGCGATAGGCCCGAGAAATGGCTGGGCCTGGATCAGCTGAGCGGTGGTGGACTGCACGTCCTTGAGCGACAGGTAGAGCAGGCCCTCGCGCGCCCAGAACGGCCCCGCGTCCGGCTGGCGAACGGCGTGGAACAGTTGCGGCTGCGAGTTCAGCTTCGCGGCCAGCGCCGCCGCGCCCTGGTCGGCCAGTTCGGGGGTCTGGCCGTCGACCACCACCACGACCTGCGAGCCGCTAGGCGGGAAGGTCTTGTTGTACGCAGCCTCGCGAATCTTCCACGTCAGCTTGGGCGAAAGCAGGGCGTTGGTGTCGGTGCTCATGGCGAAGTGGCCGACGGCGAACATGGCCGCGCTCACTCCAAGCGCGATCGACAGCACCAGGACGATCCAGGCATGGTCGGCGCATAGGGCCACCAGCCGCCCGAAAGGCGTGGGGCGTGCGGTCAATGCGCCGGACCGCTGAATCCGTAACTGATCATAGGCGCGCCTGCCACTCCGACTCCGGTTGATTGAACATGACAGGGCCCAGCGCGTCTAGCCCGATGCGCCGCAGCGGCCGCCAAGCTTGGTTGCGTAAGCTCTTCGGAATCCTAATATGTGTCGCTCACCGAAGGGGAAATTCATGCGCCGCTCAGCCTTGGCCGCCATGGTCGGCGCTACGCTCATTGTCGGCGCGCCGGCCGCATTGGCCCAGAGCGCGCAGGCCCAGAGCGCGCAGGCCCAGAGCGCGCAGGCGCCCGCCGCGTCGCGTCCTTCCGCCGCCGCGCGGACGCCGGGCGATCCGTGGGAGCGGCTCAACCGGGCCAACTACGCCCTGGAGACCGCGCTGGATCGCCACGTGATCGGCCCGATCGCGACCTTCTATTCGATGATCACGCCCGGCCCGATTGGCAGGGGCATCCACAACCTCCTGACCAACCTGTCGGAGCCGTCGGTGTTTTTCAACGACGTGCTGCAGTTCCGCCCCCGGCGCGCCGGGGAGACGGCGGCGCGCTTCGTGACCAATTCGACCGTTGGCCTGCTCGGGCTGATCGACGTGGCCACCAAGGTCGGCCTGCCGCACCACGACAACGAGTTCGGCGTGACCCTGGGCCGCTACGGAGTCAAGCCGGGCCCTTACATTTACCTGCCGGTGGGCGGCCCGACGACGGTGCGGGATCTGGTCGGGACAGGCGTCGACGCGCTGATCGACCCCTTCCACTGGGCGCGTTTCGCCAGTCAGGTCGCGATCAGCGGCACCCGGCTGGTGACCGGCGGGCTCGACATCCGGAACGCCACCGAGGGCCAGCTGAACACGCTG
>DASQSO010000533.1:0-2667 GCA_035642335.1 Caulobacteraceae bacterium | reverse complement strand
GCACGAGGACGCCGGCTGGATCATCGCCAATTCCGGCGACCAGATTTGCCTGTTCTCCTCCGACTTCCCGCACGTCGAAGGCGGCCGCAACCCCCTGAAGCGCTTCAACGACTCATTGGCCGCCACGCCGCAACCGGCCGTCGACCGCTTCTACCGCGAGAATTTCATCGACCTGATGGGCGAGGGGTTGGCCGAGGACCTGCGGCGCCCGGCGCACCTGATCGCGGCGGAGTAAGCCTGTGGCCGAGTCAGCCGAGGAGCGTGAACGCGAACAGCGGCAGGCCGCGCTTGCAACAATCCGGCGACTGAGGCGCCCGCTTCCGGCGGGATACCAGTTCGACCGCGAGGCGGGCCAGCGACGACCGAGCGGCAATTGAACGCCTTGGCTTAGCGGCCACGGGCTTCAACGATCGCGCTCGGCCTCGCGTTTGCGCTCGGCTAGGAAGGCCTCGACCGAGGCGTTCGGCGCCTTGCCTAGCAGCTTGCGGGTCAGGGCCTGAGCGCGGTCGACCACCTCGGTGACGCGCCCGCGATTGGCGTTCATGGCGTGATCTCCATACACGGGCGAAATGGATTTGCGCCGCAGGTAGTGGATTTCGCGCGGCGCGTATAGATCGGGACCCATGGCGCGCGCGAACCGATCCACCCTTGAAAGCTTTGGCGAGTTCGACTTCATCGTCGTCGGAGCCGGCACGGCCGGGTGCGTGCTGGCCAATCGGTTGAGCGCCGACCCACGCAATCGGGTGCTGCTCCTGGAGGCCGGGGGGCATGACCGATTGTTCTGGGTGCATGTGCCGATCGGCTATCTCTATACCCAGGGAAAGCCGCGCACCGACTGGTGTTTTTCCACCGAGGCGGAGGCGGGGCTCGGCGGGCGGGTGCTGAAATACCCGCGCGGGCGGCTCTTGGGCGGATCCTCCTCGATCAACGGCATGATCTACATGCGTGGCCAGGCGGCCGACTACGACCATTGGCGCCAGCTCGGCCTGACCGGCTGGGGCTGGGACGACGTCGTGCCGATCTTCCGCCGCTCGGAGGACTATTACGGCGGCGCCGACGACATGCACGGCGCCGGCGGGCCGCTGAAGGTGGCGCGCCAGCGGCTGAGTTGGCCGATCCTGGGCGCCTTTCGCGACGCCGCCGAACAGTGCGGCATCCCCAGGACCGCCGACTTCAATCGCGGGGACAATTTCGGCAGCGCGTTGTTCGACGTCAACCAGCACGGCGGCCTGCGCTGGAGCGCGGCGCGCGGGTTCCTGCACCCGGTCATCCGGCGGCCAAATCTGAAGGTGGTGACCGGCGCTCAAGTCGAACGCGTTCTGCTTGACCAAGGCCGCGCGCGCGGCGTGCGGGTCCGGTTAGGCGGCCGCGTGGTCGAGGCGAGCGCCCGCGCCGAGGCAGTCCTGGCCGCCGGCGCCATCGGCTCGCCGCACATCCTGCAACTGAGCGGCGTCGGTCCGGCGGCGCTGCTTCGGGCCCACGGCGTCGAGGTCGTGAAGGACGTCCCCGCCGTCGGGGCGAATCTGCAGGATCATCTGCAGATCCGCGCCGTCTTCAAGGTCTCCGGCGGCACCCTGAACAGCCGCGCCGCCAGCCTGTTCGGCAAGGCGATGATCGGGTTGGAATACGGCCTCTTCCGCACCGGGCCGATGTCGATGGCGCCCAGCCATCTCGGCCTGTTCGCCTTTTCCTCCGACCGGCACGCGACGCCGAACCTGGAATATCACGTCCAGCCGCTCAGCCTGGATGCGTTCGGCGAGCCGCTGCACCCCTTCGACGCCCTGACCGCCTCGGTGTGCAACCTCCGCCCGCGCAGCCGGGGCGAGGTCGCGCTGGTGAGCCCGGACCCGGGCGCGGCGCCGGCGATCCGGCCCAACTATCTGTCCGACCCGGCCGACCAGGAGGTGGCGCGCGAGGCCATCGCGCTAACCCGCCGCATCTGCGCCGCGCCAGGCCTGGCCGCCTACCATCCGCGGGAATATCGCCCGGGTGCGGAAATCAGCGATCCGGCCGAGCTTCTGGCCGCCATCGGTCGCATCGCGACCACCATCTTCCACCCGGTCGGTACATGCCGCATGGGGGTGGACGACGACGCGGTGGTCGATGGGGCGCTGCGCGTACGCGGCTTCGACGGTTTGCGCGTCGCCGACGCCTCGGTGATGCCGGCCATCACTTCCGGCAACACCAATGCGCCAACGGTGATGATCGCCGAGAAGGCCGCGGAGATGATGCTGGCCTAGGCGCCGGTCAGCAGGTGTTCGCGCATGCGGGCGAGCATAGGCGGCGTTACACCGAGGACCTGCTCGACATAGGCGTCGATCGAGCCGTTGCTGGCCTCGATCGTGTCCAGCGCCGCCAGCAGATAACCGGCCTCGACGCCGATCAGCGGTTCAATGGCTTCGTCATCCAGCGGCCCGTGCAGCGGCTCCAGTTCCGCCCGCACATGGCCCGCTCGCGCGAGGCGATCGATGGATTGGTTGGTGGCCAGATAGTCTTCGAAGATGTCGCTCCGCCCGACGCCCAACGCATGCAGGACGAGCGCGCAGACGATGCCGGTGCGATCCTTGCCCGCCGCGCAGTGCACGACCACCGGGCCGCCGTCGTCGGCCGAGACGGTGAAAAGCTGGGCGAAGAGGGCGATGAAGCGCGGATCGTAGGGTATGCGCC
>DASQSO010000532.1:0-4960 GCA_035642335.1 Caulobacteraceae bacterium | reverse complement strand
CTCGACGGCAAGGGCGTGATCAACAACCGCATCAGCGAATACATGATGACGCGGCTGAACACGATCGGGGTGCAGAACCACTTCATCCGCCGCCTGAACCTGCGCGAGCAACTTATTCGCGAAGTTGAGATTATTCCGCTCGAGGTTATTTGCCGGAATATCGCGGCCGGCTCGCTTTCGACCCGGTTCGGCCTGCCCGAGGGCCAGGTGCTGCCGCGTTCGATCATCGAGTTCTGCCTGAAGGACGACAAGCTGCACGACCCGATGGTGGCCGAGGAGCACATAACCGCCTTCAACTGGGCGAGCCCGCAGGAAATCGACGACATCATGGCCATGACCCTTCGGGTCAACGACTTCCTGTGCGGGGTGTTCAGCGCCGTCGGCATCACCCTGGTGGACTTCAAGATCGAGTTCGGCCGCTTGTGGGAGAACGATTTCGCCCGCGTGGTGCTGGCCGACGAGATCAGTCCCGACTCATGCCGGCTGTGGGACTCCACCACCAACGAGAAGCTGGACAAGGACCGTTTTCGCCGCGACCTGGGCGGCGTCATCGAAAGCTATACCGAGGTCGCGCGCCGGCTCGGCATCATGAAAGAGATGCCGACGGTCATTCAGGGCGGCCGGCCTTCGAACGCCGACGACGACCAGCGCGCTTCCAACGACGACGAACAGGCATGAGAGCCACCGTTCACGTCTTCCTGAAACCCGGCGTGCTCGACGTCCAGGGCAAGGCCATCGAGGGCGCGCTGCACGGCCTGGGCTATCCCGGCGTTTCCGACGTCAGGGTCGGCAAGACCATCGTCTTCGATCTGGCCGGCGACGACCCGGCCAGGCGCGAGGCCGAGGTCAAGTCGATGTGCGAGCGGCTTTTGGCCAACAGCGTGATCGAATCCTGGCGCGTGGAGGTGGGGTGAAGGCCGCCGTCATCGTCTTTCCCGGCTCCAACTGCGACCGCGATTGCAAGACGGCGATCGAGCGGACGACGGGGGCGGAGATCTCCATGGTCTGGCACGGCGATTCCCGCCTGCCGAGCGGCCTCGACCTGATCGTCCTGCCCGGCGGGTTTTCCTACGGCGACTATCTGCGCTGCGGCGCCATGGCCGCCCAGTCGCCGGTGATGAAGGCTGTCAAGACCGAGGGCGAGCGGGGGACGGCGGTGCTGGGCGTCTGCAACGGCTTCCAGATCCTGTGCGAGGCCGGCATGCTGCCGGGGGCGCTGTTGCGCAACGCCGGGCTGAAATACGTCTGCACCGCTGTCGAACTGGACGTGATCAACAGCCAGACCCGCTTCACCGCCGGCTTTCAGGGCCGCCGCGACGTGCGCATGACGGTCGGCAATGGCGAGGGCAATTATTTCGCCGACGCGGCGACGCTGGACCGGCTGGACGGCGAGGGCCAGGTGGTGTTCCGCTATCGTAAGAACCCCAACGGCTCGGCCCGCGATATCGCTGGTATCGTCAATGCCGAGGGCAACGTGCTTGGCATGATGCCTCACCCGGACCGGGCCTTCGAGACCGAACTCGGCTCCGCCGACGGCGCTCTGCTGTTCCAGAGCGTGCTGGCGCGCGCCTGAACTACTACTCATCCCCGCGAAGGCGGGAACCCAGGCTTTTTTGTTTTCGGCCTTGGCTGTCCGGCCATGCTCAAAAGAATTGAACCACGAAAAACCTGGGTTCCCGCCTCCGCGGGGATGAGCGGACTATCTAAAGCCACGCAGATTTGACCACCAAGCACACCAAGAAGAGAAAAGGTCAGTGCTGATCCCTGGTGATCTTGGTGGTTCAAAAAACCTGGGGTCCCGCCTTCGCGGGTAGAAGCGGATTAGAGATCGGAACCGCCTCATTCTATCGGCGTCGCCGTCGGATGCGCGGCTTTCCAGTCCATCGCCTTGCGGACGCGGTGTTCGACGCTGGGGTGGTCGTAGAAGATGAACTCCTCCAGATCGGAGGGCGACGAGGCGCGGTAGGCGATGGTCTTGACCAGGGCCCTGGCTAGGCCGTCGGGCTCGTGGGCGTGCTCGAGCGAGAAGCTGTCGGCCGCCGCCTCCTGCATCCGGGTCTGGGTGTCGAGGATGGGGGTCGCCAGGAGGCCCAAGGTGACGAAGATCAGGAAGACGATCGGCAGGCCGGCCGGATCGGCGACGCCGGCCATCCCCTCGGCGCCCAGCCAGCCGCGCACGATGGGGAAGAGCCAGAGCACGCCCAGCGCCGCCGCGACGGCCATCACCGCCTGGAACAGCGATCCCCACAGCACGTGATGCATGACGTAGTGGCCCATCTCGTGGCCGACGACGCCGCGCACCTCGGCCAGGTCCGCGCCCTGGGCGAACATTGTGTCGCTGAGCGCCACCCGCGCGGTGCCGAACAGGCCGGCGACGTTGGCGGTATAGCGGTTCGACTGCTTGGAGCCGTTGTAGACAAGGATCTTGTCGGTCGGCACGCCATAGGCCTTGCCCATGGAGACCACCAGGTCGCGCACCGGCCCCGGCGGCGCTGGGGTGAAGTGGTTGACCATCGGCTCGATCACCGCCGGTTGCGCCCAGGCGCTGAACACCAGAAAGGCGCCGACGACGACGCCGGTCCATACGGGCCAGCTGCGCGGCGCATGCCGGACCAGGGCGTAGAGAGCGACGAAGAAGACCCCGACCACTGGCAAGGTGACCGCAAAGACCACGGCGTTGTCGATCAGCCAGCCGGTCCAGGGCTGGCTGGTCAGGCCATATTGGCCCTCGCGCCACCAGCCGGCATAGCTGGCCCAGGGCAGTTCCAGCACCCAGTCGAGCACGATGAAAATGACGCTGACCAGGAAGGAAACCAATAACGGCCGCGGCTTGCCGCGCTCAAGGGCCGTCCGGACCTTTTCCAGCACCCGCGACCTGGCGATCAGCACGCAGACGATCACCGTGACCAGCCAGCCCCACAGCAGGAGCCAGTGACCGCCTTGCGTATAGGCCGTGGCCTTGGCGTGGGCCGTCGGCGACAGCTGCGCCATATAGGCCGCGGTGGCCGCGGCCGGATCGAAGTTCGCCATTCAAACTGTCTCCCCAGGACTTGAAATTAAGCGACGGCGCCAGGCTGAGCGCAAGCATACGCCGCGCCTATCGCCTCGCCCGGCGTTCCCCGCTAGAAGCCGGCCATGACCGACGCGCCCGCACCATCGATGGCCGAGCTCGCCCGCGAGTACGGCCTCAAACCCGATGAGTATGACCTGATCGTGCGGCGCCTGAACCGCGAGCCCAATCGGCTGGAGCTGGGCGTCTTCAGCGTCATGTGGTCGGAGCACTGCTCCTACAAGTCCAGCCGCAAGCACCTGGCCAAGTTCCCGACCAAGGGGCCGCGCGTCATCCAGGGGCCGGGCGAGAACGCCGGCGTCGTCGATATTGGCGACGGCCAGGCCTGCGTCTTCAAGATGGAAAGCCACAACCACCCCAGCTTCATCGAGCCCTATCAGGGCGCGGCGACCGGGGTGGGCGGCATCATGCGCGACGTCTTCACCATGGGCGCGCGGCCGATCGCGTTGTTGAACGCGCTGCGCTTCGGCGATCCGGCGCATCCGAAAACCAGGAGGTTGGTGGCCGGCGTGGTCGCGGGCATCGGTGGCTATGGCAACTGCGTCGGCGTGCCGACCGTGGCCGGCGAGACCAATTTCCACGCAGGTTATGACGGCAACATCCTGGTCAACGCCATGTGCGTCGGTCTGGCCGACGCCGACAAGATATTCTATTCGGCCGCGCCGTCGGCCGGGCTTTCGGTGGTCTATTTCGGCTCCAAGACCGGCCGCGACGGCATCCATGGCGCGACCATGGCCTCGGCCGCCTTCGACGACGATTCCGACGAGAAGCGGCCCACCGTCCAGGTCGGCGATCCCTTCGCCGAGAAGCTGCTGATCGAGGCGACTTTGGAGCTCATGGCCTCGGGCGCGGTCGCCGCCATCCAGGACATGGGCGCCGCCGGCCTGACCTCGTCGTCGGTGGAGATGGCCGGCAAGGGCGGGGTCGGCGTCGAGCTCGACCTCGACGCGGTGCCCCAGCGCGAGGAGGGCATGAGCGCCTACGAGATGATGCTGTCGGAAAGCCAGGAGCGGATGCTGGCCATCCTGAAGCCCGGCCGCGAGCAAGACGGCTATCGCATCTTCAAGAAATGGGGCCTGGACGCGGCCCTGATCGGCAAGACCACCGACACCGGCCGCATCGTGCTGCGCCACCACGGCGAGGTGGTCTGCGACCTGCCGCTCGCGCCGCTGACCGAGGACGCGCCGCTCTATGAGCGCGACTGGGTCGAGCCGACCGTGGCGCCGCGGCTGACCCCGGCCGAGGTCCCCGCGCCCGCGGACTATGACGCCGCGGTGCTGAAGCTGATGAGCAGCCCGGACATGGCCTCGAAACGCTGGCTGTGGGAGCAGTACGACCGCCACGTGATGGCCGACACCCTGGCCGAGAGCGGCACGCCCAGCGACGCCGGGATCGTGCGCGTGCATGGCTCGAAAAAAGCCCTAGCCATGACCTCCGACTGCACACCGCGCTATGTGCGGGCCAACCCCTTCGAAGGTGGCAAGCAGGCGGTGGCCGAGGCCTGGCGCAACCTTACCGCCGTCGGCGCCGATCCGATCGCCATCACCGACAACCTGAACTTCGGCAATCCCGAGCGGCCCGACATCATGGGCCAGATCGTCCGCGCCATCGACGGCATGGCCGAGGCCTGCCGCGCGCTCGACTTCCCCGTGGTGAGCGGAAACGTCAGCCTTTACAATGAGACCAACGGCGCCGGCATCCCACCGACCCCGGCGGTGGGCGGCGTCGGCCTGCTCCCCGACTATGCCCGGCGCGCCGGTTTCGGCGGCCTGAAGGCCGGCGATGTGCTGGTCATGATCGGCGAGACCCACGGCGAAATGGGCTCGAGCCTCTACCTGCGCGAGATCCTGGGCCGCGAGGAGGGCGCGCCGCCGCCGGTCGATCTTGCCG
>DASQSO010000531.1:0-3391 GCA_035642335.1 Caulobacteraceae bacterium | reverse complement strand
GCGCTGCTGTGCATGTCCCGCCCCCTGCTTGAGGGCGCCGTGCGCGACCTGTTGAGACGCAACCCGCGCATTGAAATCCGCGACAACACCGCCGTCGAGGGCTGGCAGTTCACCGATGGCGCGCTGACCGGCGTGGTGGTCGGCGGCGCTGACGGCGCGGCGACTCTCCCCGCTGACCTGGTCATCGACGCCACCGGCCGGAGCGGCAATTCACTTTCTTGGCTGGCGGCCGGCGGCTTCGGACCGGTCGAGGAGACCACCCTGGAGATTGGCACGGGCTACGCCTCGGCCATCTTCCGCAAGCCGGCCGGCTGGCGGGGGCCCGCCGACAGCATCTCGATTTCCAGCGGCGATCCGGACACGCGCGGCGGGTTCCTGTTCTCCATCGAGGACGACTGTTGGTTCGCCAGCCTCACCGGCCGGTTCGAACAGGCGCCGCCGGGCGATCCCGACAAATGGATGGAATACGCCAGAAACCTGCGCGTCCCGGAGCTCTACGAACGCGTCAACCAGGGCGAGCGGATCACGCCGATCAAGGTCTATCGAGCCCCCATTTCGCGTTGGCGACGGTACGAGAAACTGGCGCGCCATCCCGAACGGGTGCTGCCAGTCGGCGACGCCCTGGCGCACGTAAACCCTGTCTTTGGCCAAGGCATGACGCTGGCGTCCGTGCACGTGATGGGGCTGTGGGACATCCTCGCCGAACGGGCCGGCAGCGGCGGGGGGCTGGACGGCCTCGCCGTGCCGTACTTCAACCGGGGTCACGCCTTCACCAAAGGGGTCTGGCAAGCCCTCGAAAACATCGAGTTCGGTTATGTGAAGACCAAGGGAGAGAGGCCGGCCGACATCGATATGCGGATCGCCTTCACCAACGCTCTGCGCGAGCTGATCGTTGAGGATGCAGAGGTGCACAAGTTGATGATCGAGGTCGGCCATCTTATCCGCACTGGCGACGCCCTGATGCGCCCCGACATCCGGGATCGAGTAACGAGGATTTTGCAGGCGAAACGGTCCAACCCGGCGCTCGCCGAAGGGAGCCTGCCTTGACTCATCCCGTCCTCGAAAATGTCGCTAAGAGCGCGCGGCACACCAGCTTTTATCTCTCGTGTGGAGCGGCGGGAGGGACGCCCATCATATTCGTCCACGGTTGGCCGGAGTTGTCGACCTCGTGGCGACACCAGCTCCCCGTGTTTGGCGGCTTGGGCTTTCGCGCCGTTGCTCCGGATATGCGCGGCTACGGCCGATCGAGCCTTTACAGCCGCCATGAGGACTACGCCCAAGAGCCTATCGTGGCCGACATGATCGAACTCCTGGACCACCTTGGGGCCAAAAGGGCGATCTGGGTCGGCCACGACTGGGGTGCGCCGGTGGTCTGGAGTCTGGCGCAACAGCACCCCGACCGGTGCCACGGCGTGGCGGCTCTTTGCGTGCCCTATATTCCCGAGGGATTCGCGCCGGGAAACGTCATCCCTCTGGTGAACCGCGACCTATATCCCGAGGCGCGGTTCCCAGCCGGCCAATGGGACTATCAGCTATTCTACCAGGAGAGCTTTGCCGCGGCCCGTGCCGGCTTCGAGAAGGATCCCCGCGCCTTCGTCAAGCTTGCGTTCCGCTCCGGCGATCCGGCCGGGAAGGGTAAGCCGGCCATGACCGCGTTCACTCGCGCCAATAACGGCTGGTTCGGCCCGGGAGGTTCGCCACCGGACCTGCCGCGCGATGAGGCGGTGCTCAGCGAGGAAGACGAACACCGCTACACCGCCGCCCTCGAACGCAACGGCTTCTTCGGGCCGGACAGCTGGTACATGAACGCCGCCGCAAACGTGGCTTATGCCGCGCGGGCGAAGGCCAATCATCGGCTGTCCATGCCCACGCTCTTCCTGCATGCCGCGTACGACTACATCTGCGAGACGATTGACTCGCGGTTGGCCGAACCGATGCGGACTAACTGCCCTAATCTCACCGAAGCTGTCGTTCTGTCCGGCCACTGGATGGCGCAGGAGAGGCCGGACGATGTGAACGCCTCGCTGGCCAAGTGGCTCGCGGCCCAACTTCCGGCCACGTGGTCGCCCGCGTGACAGGCATAAACTGTCCGCTTCCGGGCGCTCAGCCAATGACCCCCGCCGACCCATGTGCGACATTGGGGCGGTTCGCATCCGACGGAATTCAGACGAGCGGGCCTTTTAACTGAGGCCCAGCCGCTCGAACTGGCCTTGCGGAGCCTCCAGGCCCTCCAGCGCGGCGCACAGGCGGTCGCGGTATTCGGTTTCGAGCGGCTGGCCGGCGAGGTTGAGGGTCTCGGTCGGATCGGCATCCAGATCATAGAGGTGGTTGCCTGAGAAGCGGCGGCCGGCCCAGAAGGGCAGGGGGTCGCTTAAGTCCCATTGCTGGTGGATGACCGGGATACCGCTGCCGGGCATATGGTCCAGCCGAGCGCGTTGGTCCGGATAGGGCAGCTCCTGGCCGCGGGCCATCAAGTGGGTGGGCATGGTCGACCAGCGGTTGGAATACATGTCCAGCGGCGCGTTGCCGTTCGGCGGCGCGCGGGCGTATTTGCGCTTGCCGTCGATCAGATGCACCTCGCGGCCCCAGACCCCGGTGAGCAGCCAGTCGCGCACGGTCCTTCGTTCGCCGTTCAGGATGGGCATGAGCGAGACGCCATGGGTGCGCTGGCGCACGGTGCCGGCGACGCCGAACATGTCGGCCAGGGTGGCGAAGAGGTCGACGCCGGTGGTCAGGGCATCCGAGGCGATCGGCGCGATCCCCGGCGCGGCGATCAAGAGCGGAATGTGGCCCAGCGGCTCATAGATCGGCACGGCCGGTTTGCCCCAGATGTCCTTCTCGCCGAGATAGTGGCCGTGATCGGTGCACAGGATCACCAGGGTGTCGTCCCAGAGATCGTGATGGTCGAGCCGGTCGAGCACCTTGCCCAGCCAGTGGTCGATCATGGTCAGCTTGCCGCCGTAGAGGGCGCGAATCTGCCTGGCTTGGCGGTCATTGAGCACGCCCTTGCGGACGCCGCCGTCGATGTAAGGAGGCCAGATCGGATGCGGCCCGGTCCAGTGGGGATCGTACATGTGGAGGTAGGGCTCTGGCGTGTCGAACGGCTCGTGCGGGTCGAACTCGTCGACAAACAGGAAGAAGCGGTCGTGCTGGCCGGCGTTGTCGTCCAGCCAGGTCGCCGCCGCCTGCATGGTGCGCGGGCCGGGGAAATCCGCCTCGCCGCGGAACCAGCCGCGCGAATTGTCGTAGGGCATCTCGCGCGGAAAGAACTTGGGCGAGCCGACCCAACTCGGATCGGCCTGCGTCTTCCAGGGGTCGCCCTCGTGGCCGCGCTGGTAGTCCCAGGCGGAGAAATCGATGTGGTAGTTCTCGCCGCCGGCCTCGAAGAGGT
>DASQSO010000530.1:0-9246 GCA_035642335.1 Caulobacteraceae bacterium | reverse complement strand
CCGCCAGCTCGTTGCGGTAGCCCAGCTTCACCGAGCCCTCCAGCCCCATGCCGCCAAACTCGCCGGTCGGCCAGGAGACGGCGAACATCGACGCCTGATAGCTGCCGCCGGTCATGGCGATGGCGCCGAGGCCATAGCTTTTGCGCAGGATGACGCTGAGCAGCGGGACGGTCAGGTTGGCGCCGATGATGAACAGGCGCGAGCAATGGCGCACCAGGGCGGTCTTCTCGATCTCCGGCCCGACCATCATGCCCGGGGTGTCGGACAGCGACAGCACCGGGATGTCATAGGCCTCGCAGAGCTGCAGGAAGCGGGCGGCCTTGTCGGAGCCGTCGGAATCGATCGCCCCGCCAAGCACCTTGGGATTGTTGGCCATGACGCCAAGAGGCCGCCCCTCGATGCGGATCAGCGCGGTGACCATGGTCTGGCCGAACCTCGGCCGGATCTCCAGCACCGAATCCTGGTCGGCCAGGACGCCGATCAGCTCGCGGATGTCGTAGACGCGCAGGCGATTTTCCGGGATCACGTTGCGCAGGGCCCGCTGGTCCGGCGCGGTCCAGCTGGGCAGCGATCCTTGAAAATAGGACAGGTAGCGCTTGGCGATGCGCACGGCGTCCGCCTCGTCCTCGGCGACGATGTCGATGACGCCGTTCGGCTCCTGCACGCTGACCGGGCCGATTTCTTCCGGGCGGAAGATGCCGAGGCCGCCGCCCTCGATCATCGCCGGGCCGCCCATGCCGATGGTGGAATCCCTGGTGGCGATGATGACGTCGCAGCAGCCGAGCACCGAGGCGTTGCCGGCGAAGCAGCGGCCGGAGGTGATGCCTACCAGCGGCGCGACACCGGACATGCGGCCCCAGAACTCGAAGCCGCGGATGAAGCCGCCGCCCTCGGTGTCGCCGGGCCGGCCGCCGCCGCCTTCGCAGAAGAAGATGGTCGGCAGCCGCCAGCGCTCGGCGATTTCGGCCAGGCGGTCGAGCTTCTGGTGGTTGTGCGCCCCCTGGGTGCCGGCCAGCACGGTGTAGTCATAGGCCATGACCGCGACGCGGGCGGCTTCGTCTGGGAAGACCTCGCCGTTGACCCGTCCAAGGCCCATGACCATGCCGTCGGCCGGGGTCTGCTCGATCAGCTCGTCGATGGTGTTGCGCCGGCGGCGCGCGGCCACCACCAGCGGCCCGTACTCGGTGAAGGAGCCGGGATCGAGCAGATCGTCAACGTTCTCCCGCGCCGTCCGCTGGCCGGTCTTGCGGCGGCGCGCCACGGCCGAGGGGCGGGCCTCGTCCAGGGCCAGCCGTTGGCGCTCCAGCACCTCGGCGAGGTCGGGGCGGATGGCGTCCAGGTCGACGGTCGCGGCCTGGGTCGCGCCGGCCTCGCCCAGATCGGCCTCCTCGATGAAGATCAGGGCGTGGCCTTCGAACACCGCGTCGCCGACGGCGGCGGCCAGGCCGCGGACATAGCCGCTGACCGGCGCCTCGATCACGTGCTCCATCTTCATGGACTCCATGATCAGGACCGGCTGGCCGGCGCGGATGGCCTGGCCGGGTTCGACCGCCAAGTTGACCACGGTGCCCTGCAGCGGCGCGCGCAGGGCGGTGGTCCCCGTCGGACCCTCGACGTCTTCCAGCGCGGGCGCCTCGGCGACGCGGCCGGCGGCGGGCGCGGGCCCCTCGCTCTTGCCGTGGGCCAGCACGGCCAGGGGATCGACGCTGTCGATCTTGGCGCCGGCGGTGCGCTGGGCCGGCGCCGCGGCCTTTGCGGCTGGCGCTTCCGCGGCGACCGCTGCGACCAGCTCGGCCATGTGCGCCTCGACGAAACCGGTGTCGACTTCGCCGGCGGCGAAGGCCGGATGGGCCAGCAGAGCGCGCAGGAAGGCGATGTTGGTGGCCGCGCCTGCGATGTTGAACTCGGCCAGCGCCCGCCTCGCCTTGCGCGCCGCGTCCGGAACGCCGCCGGCGCCGGCATGCACGATCAGCTTGGCCAGCAGCGAGTCGAAACGCAGGCTGGTGCGATAGCCGGTGTAGCCGAAGCCGTCGACGCGCACGCCCGGGCCGGACGGCGCCTCATAGGCGCTCAGCACCCCGCCGCTGGGCCGGGCGGTTCCGTCGGCGGCCATGGTCTCCAGATTGACCCGCGCCTGGATGGCGACGCCGCGCGGGGCCGGCACGTCGGCCTGGGTCAGGGTCAGCGCCTTCAGCGTGGCGCCGTCGGCGATCTCGATCTGCAGGCGCACAAGGTCGAGGCCGATGACTTCTTCCGTCACCGTATGCTCCACCTGCAGACGCGGATTGGCCTCGATGAAGACGAACTCGGCGCGCTCGCGCCGGCGCGAATCCACCAGGAACTCGACCGTGCCCAGCCCGCGATAGTGGGCGGCTTCCCCTAAGCGCACGGCGGCGTCCAGCAGGGCGGCGCGGACATTCGGGTCGAGGGTGGTGACGGGCGCGACCTCGATCAGCTTCTGCCGCTGGCGCTGCAGGCTGCATTCGCGGTCCCAGAGATGCACCACCGCCTCGCCATCGCCGAGGATCTGCGCCTCGACATGACGGGCGTGGGGCAGGAAGCGCTCGACATAGACCTCGCCGCTGCCGAAGGCCTTCAGCGCCTCCGAGCTGCACCGGGCATAGGCCTCGGCCATGTCCTGGGTTCGGGTCACCGGGCGCATGCCACGGCCGCCGCCGCCGGCCACCGCTTTCAGCATCACCGCCCCGCTCTCGCCGAGCGCGGCCAGGAAGGCCCTTGCCTCGGCCTCGGTCACCGGCCCCGCCGAGCCGGCCAGCACAGGGACCCCGCAGTCCATCGCCAGCCGCCGCGCCTTGGTCTTGTCGCCGAACAGCTCGAGGGTCGCCGGGGCCGGGCCGATGAAGACCAGGTCGTTCTCGGCGCACAGGGTGGCGAAGCCGGCGTTTTCGCTGAGGAACCCGTAGCCGGGATGCACCGCGTCGCAGTCCATCGCGCGGGCGGCGGCGCGGATTTGCGCCGCGTCGAGATAGGCCGCCGCGCCAGCGCCGCTCAGCGCATAGAGCTCGTCGGCGGCCTTCAGGTGAAGGGATTGGGCGTCGTCCTCGGAAAACACCGCGACCGTGGCGATGCCCATCTCGGCGGCGGCGCGGGCGATGCGGATGGAGATCTCGCCGCGATTGGCGATGAGGATTTTCTTGAACATCGAGATCGCGCCAACCCTTCGAAAAGACCTTTTTCGGGGGTCTAGACCAGGGAAGCAACCTCGCTCATCACCGGGCCGATCTCATCGTGCAGGACCAGGTCGGCCGCCTGATCCTGATCGGTCGGCTCGCGATTGACGATGGCGAGCTTCGCGCCATTCTTCCTGGCGATCAGCGGGAAGGCCGAGGCGGGATAGACAACCAGCGACGAGCCCAGCACCAGGAAGAGGTCGCAGGCCAGGGTCTCGGCCTCGGCGCGGGCCAGCGCCGCCTCGGGGAGCGACTGGCCGAAAGAGATGGTGGCGGTCTTGACGATGCCGCCGCAAGACCGGCAGGCGGGCAGGGCGTCGGTCGCCAGAAAGGCGGCCTTCAGGTCGGCCAGTTCGTGGCGCAGGCCGCATTCCAGGCAGGCGGCATAGCCGGCGTTGCCGTGCAGCTCGATCACCTTCTCCGCCGGCATGCCCGAGGCCTGGTGCAGGTTGTCGACGTTCTGGGTGATGACGGCTGAAACCTTGCCGAGGCCGGCCAGTTCGGTAACGGCGCGATGGCCAGCGTTGGGGCTTTTGCCGACCCAGCCGGCGACGCCGGAAAAGGCGCGGGTCCAGGCCTCGCGGCGTTTTTCCTCGCTGGCGACGAACTCCTGGAAATAGATCGGGCTCATCCGGCTCCAGACCCCGCCGGGGCTGCGGAAGTCGGGGATGCCGGACTCGGTGGATATGCCGGCGCCCGTGAAGACGACGACGCGCCTGGCGCCCCCAATCATCCGCGCCAGCTGCTCGCGGGCCGTGGTCATGGCGGCGCCTCGGAGATCATGCCGATCAGACCGTACATTCGCCCAGGGGTATGATGGCCGGCGTGGAAACGCCATGGCTGGCGCGAGCGGTGGCTGAAAAGTGGGCCATTGAGGGCGGCTTCGTTCTGGGCAAGCTGGCGCATCGGCCCTTGTGGGCGGCCTAGTCGGTTACCGCGAAGGTGCAGAGGAACCAGGTTTCCAGCGCCAGCATGGCCAGACCCGCGGCCCATTGCAGCCAGCGCGGCCTGGCCCAGCCGCATATGAGGGCCGCGACCAGCATGGGCAAGACCAGCAAATCCTCGGTGATCCAGGCTGTGGGGCCGAGCCCCTGGGTTGCGTCGCGATAGACGTAGTTCACTATCATCGCGGGGGCCATCAAGGCGGCGAAGGCGCCCCCGATCGGCCGCCGCTGGCGCTCGAAAAAGGCCCCCATATCGATCGGTTCGCCCGGTTCCGGCCGGATCGAAACCAGCGAACAAGTGAAATACTGCACTATGGCGACGAGAAACCACAGCAGCACGTCCTGGATGGTCCAGTGCTTGAGGATGTTCTGGCCCCAGAGGCTCAGCCAGTTGACCAGAAGGCCGACCAGCGCATTCAACATCCACACCGCTTGCAGTGCTGAAAAGCGGACCCGCTCGCGCGCCAGCACGAGTTCGGTGGCGCTCGACAACAGGTGCGTCAAGGCGATCGCGTAGACGAACGACAGCAGAAGGGTGACGTGGTCGAACAAGGACTTCCCCGCAGGCCGGCCTCACATCGAACGGGGGCGTCCCGCCATGAAAGGTATAGGTTGGTCCGCCGGCGCCAACCATGCTTTTTGGCTGGCGGAGGCGGGCGGCCGTCGGTCTTTTTTTGAAAGCGGGTTGCATGAGCCTGACCCTGGTCAATCTCTTCACCGTGACGCCGGAGGAGGCGGAGAGTTTCGTCGCGCGGTTCAAGGCGATCTCGGAAAAGTTCGCCGACGCGCCAGGGTTCGGCGGCACGGAGCTGCAACGCAACGCCGGCGTCGGCGACCAGACCTATCAGTTCGTCAACACCGCCATCTGGGAGAGCGAGGCGGATTGGCGGGTGGCGCTGATGAAGATCCTGGCCGAGGGCGGCGTCGTGCCGAAGGCGGCGCTTTATGAGTCGATCGTTCCCCTTCCGGCCAAGGGTGCGAACTGAACACGATGACCGAGCAGGCGACCGACCCCGAATGGTGGAAACGCGCCGTCTTCTACCAGATCTATCCGCGCAGCTTTTCCGACGCCGACGGCGACGGCATCGGCGACCTGAAGGGGATTACGGCGAAGCTGGACTATATCGCCAGCCTCGGCGTCGATGCGATCTGGCTGTCGCCGGTGTTCACCTCGCCGATGAAGGACTTCGGCTACGACGTTTCCGACTATCGCGGTATCGACCCGTTGTTCGGGACCATCGAGGATTTCGACGCCCTGCTTGCCGGCGCCCATGAGCGGGAGCTGAAGCTGATCATCGACCAGGTCTGGTCGCATACGTCGGATCAGCATCCGTGGTTTGTCGAAAGCGCTTCGTCCACGGACAATGACAAGGCTGATTGGTATGTCTGGGCCGACGCCAAACCAGATGGGACGGCTCCGAACAACTGGATGGCGGTGTTCGGCGGCCCGTCCTGGACCTGGCATCCAAGGCGCAGGCAATATTATCTGCACAACTTCCTCATCGAGCAGCCGGACCTGAACTTCTGGAACCCGGCGGTGCAGGACGCCATCCTGGACGTGGCCCACTTCTGGCTCGACCGCGGCGTCGACGGCTTCCGGCTCGACGTGATCAACTTCCTCTTTCACGATCGGAGGCTGATCGACAATCCGAGCGCGGCCTTGAACATGCCCGCCGCCCAGGCGACCGACTTCCAGCGGCACATCCACGACCGTTCGCAGCCCGAGACGCTGGTTTTTCTCGGCCGGTTGCGCGCCCTGCTGGACAGTTACGGCGACCGCGTGACCCTCGGCGAGATCGGCGACGCCGACATGCTGGGCCGGCAGATCGAGTACACGGCCACCGCCACGCGGCTCCACACGGCCTACAGCTTCTATTTCCTCAACGCCCGCGATCCGACCCCCGAGCTGTTCGCCGGTGCCATGGCGGCGTGGGCCGAGGCCGAGGGTTGGCCGTCCTGGTCGTTCAGCAATCACGACTTCATCCGTTTCCCGACGCGCATGGCCCATTCCGGCGATCCGGCGCAGGCGAAGGGGCTTCTGGCGCTGCTGCTGTCCCTGCGGGGCACGCCCTTCCTCTACGAGGGCGACGAGCTGGGCCTGCCGCACGCCGAGGTGCCGTTCGAGCGGCTGCGGGACCCGTTCGCCAGGGCCATCTACACCGGCGAGTCCGGCCGCGACGGGGCGCGTACGCCCATGCCGTGGACGAATGAGCCGCCCAACGCCGGTTTTTCCAGCGCCGCCGAGACCTGGCTGCCGGTCGATCCGCGTCACCTGCCCCTGGCCGTGGCCGAACAGGAGGGCGATGCGGGGTCGATGCTGCGCTTCACCCGCGCGATGCTTGGCCTCCGGCGCCGCTCGCCGGCGCTGCGGGCGGGGGATTTTCGGCTGCTGGACGCCGACCCGGGGGTATTGGCCTTCGAGCGCCGCCTCGAGGACGAGCGCGTGCTGTGCGCCTTCGAACTCTCCGGTCAGCCTGGCCGGGTGCGCCATCCGGAAATGGCCGGCTCGCCGGCTCTCGCCCTGATCGGTGGGGCGATGGCGACGGACACCAGCGTCGAGCTGCCCCCTTTCGCCTTCGCCTGGGTGCGGCTGGGGCGCCTGGACTCAGGCGCCGGATAGGGTGAACCATCGGGGCGGGCATGGGGGCCTTCTCGAATGACCGGCGAGCCTGAGTCTCTGGACACCACCGAACCGCTCGCGGCCCGTCGCCAGCGGCACGACTACGACCGGCTGATCATGCTGGCGGACGGGGTCTTCGCCATCGCCATCACGCTGCTGGCCTTCGACATCAAGCCGCCGGCGAACTGGGACGGCGAGTTCGCCAGCCTGTGGGCGACGCTGAAGCCGTCGTTGTTGGCCTATCTGCTCAGTTTTCTGGTCATCAGCGTCTATTGGCTGGCGCACCGGCGGTTCATGGCCGTGATCCTTCGGGTCAACGCGGTGGCGACCGTGCTCAATCTCGTCGTTCTGGGCCTGGTGGCGCTGCTGCCGGCGGCGACCCGCCTGGCCCAGGAGCATGGCGCCCACGGGGCGGCGCTCGGCGTCTATGCCGGCCTGGTGGTCGCCATCGGGGTCTCGGTGGCGCTGTTCTGGGGCTACGTCGCCCTGGTCGGGAACCTGGTTTCGCGCGAGGTCAGCCTGGCCGTCCGCTGGCAAACCTTCGTTGGCGTGCTGTTCGCCCCGCCGCTGTTCCTCGGGCTCACCATCGGCGCGCACCTGCCGCCCGGCGCCGTCCCGGCCGTGCTGCTGGCGCTGTTCATCATCGGCGCGGCGGTGCTGAACCGCCTCACCCGCGAGCGACCGAGCTCGCCTGGGCGGGACGCCTAGTCGAGCACGAAGTCGTCGGGGTTGGGCTTCAGGGTCGCGGTCCAGTAGTCGACCAGCGGGAAGGGCCAGTTCTGGCTGACCCGGCCCTTGGCGTTCTTGTACCAGCTGGTCACCTGCGGCGCGCCCCAGGCCATCCAGCGATTGGCCTCGTCCACCTTGACGTTGAAGGCGTCATGGACGTCCGCCTTGGCCTCCATGGTGGCATGGCCGGTCTCGGCCAGCATCCGCAGCGCGCCAAGGATGTAGCGGACGCTGCATTCGGAGAAGAAGATGATCGAGCCGTTGACCACGATGTTGGTGTTCGGACCGTAGATCACGAACAGGTTGGGGAAGTCCGGAATGGTCATGCCGAGATAGGCGCGGGCATCGCCCTGCCACCGTTCGTGCAGCTCGGTCCCGCCCTTGCCGTAGACCTTGAAAGTCTTGAGGAAGTCCGAGGCGGTGAAGCCGGTGCCATAGATGATGACGTCGACCTCGTGCAGGACGCCGTCGGCGGTGAGGAGGCCAGCAGGGGTGATCTCCTTGATCGGCTCGGTGACCAGGTCGACGTTCGGCCGGCGCAGCGCCGCGATCCAGACGCCGTTGTCGCGCACCGAGCGTTTGCCGCCGATCGGATAGTTGGGGATGATCTTTTCGAGCAGGCCCGGCGCGCCCTCGGTCTGCGGCCGGATCGCCTCGATCAGCATGGCGCGCATGCCGGCGTTGAAGTCGCTGACGGCGGTGTCCGGGCCCTTATAGTTGGGGTCGGCCTTGACGCCCTCGTAGAGGCCGTCGGTCAGCATCCAGAACAGCCAGAACCGGTACCATTTCTCGTAATAGGGCACGTGTTCGAGCAGCCAGCGTTCGCCGGACGTGACCTTGAAATGATAGTCGGGCGTCGGGCCGAGCCAGGGTGGCGTGCGCTGGAAGACGGTCAGCTGGCCCACCTCCGGCGCGATCGCCGGCACGAACTGGAAGGCGGATGCGCCGGCGCCGATGACCGCCACCCGCTTACCCTTCAGATCGACATCGTGGCGCCAGCGGGCCGAGTGGAAGGCCTCGCCGGCGAAGCTGTCGCGGCCGGGAATGTCGGGCAGGCGCGGCTGGTTCAACTGGCCGACCGCGCTGATCACCGCATTGGCGACCAGGGTCTCCTCGGTCCCGTCGGCCTTGCGGATTTTCACCCGCCATAGCTTGGCCGCCTCGTCGAAACGGGCCTCGACCACCTGGGTGTTGAAGCGGATGCGGGGCCTTAAGTCGTGCTTGTCGGCGCAGCCCTTGAAATAGTCGCGCAGCACCGGCTGGGTCGAGAAGTGCATCGGCCATTCGTGGTTCGGCTCGAACGAGTACGAATAGAGGTGGCTCGGATTGTCGACCCGGCAGCCGGGATAGGTGTTCTCGAGCCAGGTGCCGCCAACATCGGCGTTCTTCTCGATCACCTCGAAACCGACGCCGGCCTGTTGCAGCCGGATGGCCGAGAGGATGCCCGACATGCCGGCGCCGACGATCAGCACCTTCATCTTGGCGGCGGCGGACTTGAGCTTCGGGCTCTCCCAGTGCGGGCGCTTCTGGTCGACGCCGTCGACCGCCAGCTCCTCCATCATCATGCCCATGTAGCGCTCGGGCACCTCGCCGCCGACGATGAAATCCATCATCCGCCGCACGGTCTTGGCCGCCGGCGGTGGCGGCAGGGTGTGATCGCCGGCCAGGTATTCGCGGATGGCGGTCTTAGCGAGGCCGCGCACTCGCCCTTGCCGCTCCGGGGTCAGCCCGCCGAACTTGCCGTCGGCGAAGAAGTCGTAGG
>DASQSO010000529.1:0-6615 GCA_035642335.1 Caulobacteraceae bacterium | reverse complement strand
AGTCGTTGCGTAGGAAAAGGCAACTCCGATGCGGCCAAGCTCCGGCGTTGACCCGGCGGCGCCGAGCCGCTAGCAAACGCCCACTCTTTGGGGAGTAGTCGCCCTCGCGTCGTCGAGGGGTGCGCGTCAACACACCCGGCTTCGGCCGTGGCGCGAGCAGCCAGTCTGGCTTGGCGAGACCAACGGGATCGGCGTTCGCACCGGGGTCGGGCGAGGACGCCGACCCTTTGGTTCGCGCCGTCCGACCCCCCAAGAGACCAATGTGCACAGCCTGCCCGTGATCCTCGCCCTGCTGCTGGGTTCGGCCGCCCTGATCTACCTCGCCTGCGAGTTCTTCGTGAACGGCGTCGAATGGGTCGGCCACAGGCTCGCCGTCGGCCAGAAGGCCACCGGTACGATTCTGGCCGCCTTCGGCACCGCCCTGCCGGAAAGCGTCGTCACCTTTGTCGCCGTGGCGTTCGGGACCGGCGTCGCCGACAAGGACATCGGCGTCGGCGCGGCCATGGGCGGGCCGCTGGTGCTGGGGACCCTCGCCTATGCCGTGGTCGGCGCGACGCTAATGATCTGCCGCCGCCAACTGCCGGAGGGCGACGAGGCCAAGAGCCTCTATGCCGGCCTCAGCCGCGACCAGGGGTGGTTCATCCTGATCTCGGTGGTGAAGCTGGCGGTCGGTGTCGCCGCGTTCGCCTTCAAGCCGTGGCTGGGCGTGCTCTTCCTCGCCGCATACGGGGCCTATGCCTGGAAGGAGATGGGCGGCGACGACCAGGGGGTCGAGGGCGACCTTGAGCCGCTGAAGCTGACCCCGAAAGCGAAGCGCCCGACCACCTGGGCGGCCATCCTGCAGACCGTCGCGGCGCTGGCGGTGATCTTCGCCGCTTCGCGCTTCTTCGTCGGCCAGCTGAACGCGCTCGGCCCCTACCTGGGCCTCAAGCCCCAGCTGTTGTCGCTGCTCATCAGCCCGATCGCCACCGAGCTGCCGGAGACCCTGAACGCGGTCATCTGGATCCGCCAGGGCAAGGTGCGCCTGGCCCTGGCCAACATCTCCGGGGCGATGATGATCCAGGCGACCGTGCCGACGGCCTTCGGCCTCTTCTGGACGCCCTGGGTTCTGGACCCCATCCTAGTCACCGCCGGCGCCGTCACCCTGGTGTCGGTGAGCGTGCTGTTCCTCGCCTTCTGGCGCGGCTGGATCACAAGGCGTTATCTGGCGCTGATGTCGCTCTTCTATGTCGCCTTCGCCGGCCTCACCGTCGCGTCGCTGACCCACCACTGACCAAGGAACCAACACCCGTGGCCGTCACCATCTTCCACAACCCGAACTGCGGCACATCGCGCGCCGTGCTGGCCGCCCTCCGCGAAAGGGGCCTCGATCCGACCGTGGTCGAATACCTGAAAACCGGCTGGACCCGGCCGCAGCTGGAGGGGTTGCTGAAAGCCATGCAGGCCCGCCCCCGCGACGTCCTGCGCACCCGCGGCACACCGGCCGAGGCGCTGGGGATCAGCGCCGACTCGCCCGACGACAAGATCCTGGCGGCGATGGTCACCGAGCCGATCCTGGTCGAGCGCCCGATCGTGGTGACGCCGAAGGGAACCGCCCTGTGCCGGCCGGCGGATAAGTTGGAGGCGCTGCTTTAGGCCCGCCCTTATTTTCATCCGCTCATTCCCGCGGAGGCAGGGAATCCAGATTTTTTGAACCACGAACGAACACGAACGGGCCAGTCCGGCGACGAGCGCGAAGCTGAAGGTTCGTGTGGGTTCGTGTTCGTTCGTGGTTAAAATTCTTTCGAGCATGGCCGACCAGCCGAGGTCGAAAACAAAAAAGCCTGGTTCCCCGCCTCCGCGGGGATGAGCGGGGTTTGGCGGCGGCGGCATCTGGTCGAACAGGCCCTAGCCGGCTTCCCCGCCGATCACCTCGAGCGGGCGGGATTCCGAGGGGTGGAGCAGGACGGAGAGCTTGCCTTCCGGCGGGCGGGCGCCACGGCGTTCGCCGTGGCAGACGATGCGGGTGGGCGTGCAGGTGACGCGCAGGCGCCAGAAGCCGTGGCTGGTCGGCGTCAGGGAGGACTCGCCGTCGTCCTCGAAACATTCGGTGGTGAATTCGCCGTCGCCCGCGAAGGGAAAAAGCAGAAAGGCGCGCTCGTCGGCGGGCCGGCCGAAATGCTGTTCGGCCATGTTCAGCGGGATGGCGCAACCCTCACGGGCCAGCAGCGGCGGGCGGTCCAGCGGCGCCGGCCGGCTCACCGTCTGGCCGCCGGCGAAGCGCTCGCCGCTCCAGAAATCCATCCAGGCTGAGCCGGCCGGCAGATAGATGTCGCGCGTGGTCTGGCCCGGCTCGACCACCGGCGCGGCCAGCAGCGAGGCGCCGACCATCAGTTCGTCGTTCTCGTCCAGGCAGCGGGGATCGTGCGGGAAATCATGGAAGGTCGGCCGGGTCATCGGCTCGAACTCCTGGGCGTAACGCCAAGCAAGGTCATAGAAATAAGGCATCAGCCGATAACGCAGGCGGATCAGGGCGCGAACCTGCGGCGTCGCGTCTGGGTGCATCCAGGGTTCGTTGGCCGTGCCGTCGTCGTTCCAGGAATGGATGCTGAAGCGCGGCATGAAGACGCCGGCCTGCACCCAGCGCACGAAGAGCTCGGCGTCCGGCGCCGGCCCGGCAAAACCGCCGATGTCATGGCCGGAATTGGAGACGCCGGAGAGGGCCAGGCCAAGGCCCATCTTCAGATTGAACTTCAGCGTCTTCCACGAGGTGGAATTGTCCCCCGACCAGGTCTGGGCATAGCGCTGCAGCCCGGCCGGGCCGGCGCGCGTGACGACGAACGGGCGCTTGCCCGGGGCGTGCGCGACCTGCGCCTGGCGCGAGGCGCGCATCATCAAAAGGGTCTGCAGCGGCTTGGCCTCGCCGGCCGCGAACGGCCGGCCGAACCCCTTGGCCTCGGCGTCGGGCGAACGGATTTCGAACTCGTTGTTGTCGTTCCAGGACGAGTCGACGCCGTAGCTCAGCAGACTGTCCGTCACATGCGCCTTCCACCAGGCCGCCGTCGCCGGGTTGGTGAAGTCGAGATAGGCGCCTAGCCCGTCCCACCACTGCACCCACGAGGGCTCGCCGTCAGGCTCGCGGATAAGCAGGCCGGCCTTCCAGGCGGCGTCGAACTGCGGATGGTCGGCCAGCAGGCAGGGCTTGATATTGGCGCAGAGGTGCACGCCGAGGGCGGCGTAGCTGGCGGTGAAGGCGCTCGGATCGGGGAACTTGTCGCGGTTCCAGGTGAAGACGTGCCGGCGCTCGCCGATCGAGGTGTAGCCGGACGACAGGTGGAAGGACGAACAGAGGATGTCGTTGGCCGCGCAGCCGTCGAGGAATTCGGCCATGCGCGCCTGGGCGTTGGCTGAATCGGTATAGGCCATGGTCGAGCCGGAATAGCCGAGGCTCCAGCGCGGCGGGAAGGCGGGCCGGCCGGTGAGCCAGGTAAACCGGCGGGTGACGTCGGCGACGTCGGGACCGGCGATCACGTAGTAGTCGAGGTCGCCGTGGGCGGCGGCGAAGCCCCGAAACAGGACGTGGTAGTTGTCGCGGGCGCGGCCGAAGTCGAACTCGCAGTCTGATAGAGTGTCGTAGAAGAGGCCGAAGGCGGCGGCCTTGTCCTGGTTCAGCATGATGTAGAAGGGGATCGACTTGTAGAGCGGGTCCGAACTCTCGGCGTCGTAGCCGAGGGCGTCGGTGGGGCTCAAGGCGAAGCGGCGGCCGGCGCGATCCATCGGCCCGGCGCATTCGCCTAGGCCGAAATAGCGCTCGCCGGGCGGGCGTTCGAGGTAATGGCGGACGCCCTCGCCCCACCAGCCGAAATTATAGGCCTGGGTCGGCCGGTCGCGGGCGATCTCGACCCAGTCATCGCCGCGCCGCATGGCCCAGCGGCAGAAGAAGCCGGCCAGGGTGAGGGTCAGCCGCAGCCGCTCGGTCTCGACGATCAGGCGGCCGTCCGACTCGGTCAGACGGAAGTCGGGTTGCGCGAACCCCGTCAGGTCGAACCGGTCGCGGCCATCATCGGCCACATCGTCGGCGCCCGGGGCGATGGCCCAGGTGCGGCCCATCGCGAACTGGCCGCCGGGCAGCACGGCGACGCGGACGATGTCGTGCTCCAGCACGAAGATGTGGGCTACGGTGCCATCGTCGCCGGCCAGATCGAGGCGCGCTCCGTCGCGGGCCGCCAAGCGGAAGACGGGCGGCTTGTCGAGGCTCGCCACCTACCAGTTCCACATGGTCCCGTCCTCGAGACGGGCGACCGGCAGCTGTTTCGGCTCATAGGGAAAACGCGCGGCCAGGGCCTCGTCGATATCGACCCCGTGGCCGGGCGCGTCGCCCGGATAGAGCATACCCGCCTCGAACCGGTAGGCGTGCGGGAAGACCGCGTCGGTCTCCGGCGTGTGGCGCATGTATTCCTGGATGCCGAAGTTCGGGACCCAGGTATCGAAATGCAGCGCCGCGCCCATGGTCACCGGCGACAGGTCGGTGGCGCCATGGCAGCCGGTGCGCACCTGCCAGACCGAGGCGAAGTCGGCGATGCGGCGCAGGTGCGTCAGGCCGCCGGCGCCGACCACGGTGGCGCGGATATAGTCGATCAGCTGCTCCTGGATCAGATCCTTGCAGTCCCAGAGGGTGTTGAAGACTTCGCCGACGGCCAGCGGCGTGGTGGTGTGCTGGCGCACCAGCCTAAAGCCTTCCTGGTTCTCCGCCGGCGTCACGTCCTCCAGCCAGAACAGCCGAAAGGGCTCCAGCGACTTGCCGAGCCGCGCCGCCTCCAGCGGGGTCAGCCGGTGGTGGACGTCGTGCAGCAGGTGCGGCCCGAAGCCGAATCGTTCGCGCAGGCGCTCGAACAGCTTCGGCGCGTGGTCGAGGTACTGGCTGGTCGACCAGACCGTCTCGGTGGGCAGGGCCGCGTCGGCCGGCTCGTAGAACATCTGGCCGCGGCCGACCCCATAGGCGCCCTTGACCCCCGGCACGCCGCTCTGGGCGCGCACGGCGCGGTAGCCCAGCTCCAGGTAGCGCTGAACCTCGTCGCCGGTGTGCTCGATGTCGTCGCCGTTGGCGTGGCCATAGACCATGACCCCGTCGCGGCTCTTGCCGCCCAGCAGGTCGTAGAGCGGCGCGCCCAGGGTCTTGCCCTTCAGGTCCCAGAGGGCGGTGTCGACTGCGGCGATGGCGCGCATGGTCACCGGCCCCCGCCGCCAATAGGCGCCGCGATAGAGGTACTGCCAGATGTCCTCGATCCGCCGGGCGTCGCGGCCGATCAGGGTCGGGACCACGTGGTCCTCCAGATAGGCGACCACGGCCTTTTCGCGGCCGTTCAGGGTGGCGTCGCCGATGCCGTAGGCGCCGTCCTCCGTCTCGATCTTCAGGGTCACGAAGTTGCGGCCCGGGCAGGTCACGATCACCCGCGCGCTGGCGATCTTCATCGGTGGCAAATCCCTGGGCTCGAAGCGATCATGCGCTTCACATAGCGCGCCCCGGCGAGCCTAGGCCATAAGGGGAGCATTGCGAAACGCGGCCATGGCGCACCAAAAGCCCCTTTCCCCTTCGCGGGGAAGGGGCTGGCGGGCGAGTATGCGATATACAATCATACATCATTGTGGTTCCATGATGCCGCATTATATATCCAATCCCAGACGTGGAGCCGGGTGTATGATATACTAATCAGCATCAACCCAAGAAAATGATATCTAACTCGACATCAAAGCGATACGGGCTGCAGTCGCTGGCCGACACGATCCGTCGCGCACGCCGGGCGAAAGGCTGGAGCCAGCGAGAGCTTGGCGCGCGCGCCCACATTCCACAGGCTCAGATCTCCCGCATCGAGAACCAAGAGGTGGACCCTCAAGCCACGACACTCCTGGAACTGGCCCGTACTCTCGATCTGGAACTTCTGCTGGCGCCCCGATCCGCTGTCACGGCCGTCGAAGCCGTCGTCCGCGGCGCCGAAGAACGCTCCGAGGGACGCGCATCCCGGGACTTGTTCGCAAGACTGCGCAAGGCGGCCAACGAAGCCCGTGCGGCAGATCCCGCGCGCGAAGACATCGCGTCCATCGGTGCAACCCTGCGGGACCTTGAACCCTACGCATCCGAGTTGAGGGGGGCGGTCGGCGTAGGTGAGTTGGAGCGGGTGCTGAACCTGCTCGAGCATTACCTACGGTATCCGCCCGCCTCGCGCCCAAGCCATGCGAAGCCCATTGAAGACGCCGCGGCCCGGTTCAGGAAACACCGCAATCGGCTTGTCCACGGTGTGGAGGCCGAACGGCCCGCTTATCGCCTGGACGACGAGGACTAGCGATGCCCGCTGACGTGCTCGAAGTCCTGCTGCAAGACCGAAGGGTCGGCAAGATCGCCGCCTTGGGCGGCGATCGGTCGATCTTCTCGTTCGATGACGCCTACGCGGACGATCCCGATCGCCCGATCCTGAGCCTTGCGTTCAAAAGCGAAAGCGGTGGGTTGCTGCGCAATCAAAAGCCCACCCAAACGCGTCTGTCGCCCTTCTTCTCCAACCTGCTCCCCGAAGGTCCGCTTCGCGAATATCTGGCCAAGCGAGCCGGCCTCAAGCCGATGCGCGAGTATCCCTTGCTCGA
>DASQSO010000528.1:0-4346 GCA_035642335.1 Caulobacteraceae bacterium | reverse complement strand
GAATGGCGGGGCAAGGCTGGCGCCTACGCCGTCCAGGGGCGGGCAGGGGCCTTCGTGGCCAGCCTCTCCGGCTCCTATACGGGGGTCGTCGGCCTGCCGCTCTATGAAACCGCCTGCCTGCTCGAAGGGTTGGGGTGGCGGCGATGACCACGGCCAAATGCCCCATCTGCGGCCGGCCGCCCGAGGCGAAATTCAGGCCGTTCTGCTCGAAGCGCTGCGCCGACGTCGACCTGGCGCGCTGGTTCAGCGGCGCCTATGCGATCCCCGGCGCGCCGGCCCACGAGGAAGAGGACGTTCCGCCGGCGGAAGAGGAATAGGGGCGAGCGACCGCGTCTCTGGACAGCCTCCGGGGCCTCCCCTATAGACGGCGCTCCCGCGACGAACCTGATAAGATCAGGGGCCGCCGGCCTTACGGGCCTGGGTAGCTCAGTTGGTAGAGCAGCGGACTGAAAATCCGCGTGTCGGTGGTTCGAATCCGCCCCCAGGCACCATTTGCCAGGACGAGTTGCGCGCCCATTGGAGGCGGGCGGCAAAGTCAACCGTGGCCGGATCGGGCCGCCGGTAGTCGTGGGATCGATCTGCACGGAACTTGATCTCCGCTTCGGCCGTTGCCGATCGCCGCGGAAGTCACGATCGCCGAGGTCGAAAACGGCGCCTGAGCGAGCGACCTCGCCGGCGCCAACGCCGTGGCAAGCGCCTTGACGACCGGATGCGTCGCGCGTCCCGATGGCGCAATTCCGGCGCCAGCTCCGCGTTTCCGTTCGTGGTCTTGGCAAGGCGGGCGCCGCCGAGAGCTTTTCAAGCATGCGGAGGAGGGAATGGCGATGCAGATAGGCATGATCGGCCTTGGGCGGATGGGTGCGAACATGGCGTCGCGGTTGATGGCCAAGGGCCATGAGTGCGTGGTCTATGCGAGATGTCCCGAAGCCATGAAAGAGGTGGTGGCGCAGGGGGCGACCGGAACGACCGACCTCGCCGATTTCGTCGCCAGGCTGGCCAAGCCGCGGACTGTCTGGATGATGGTTCCCGCCGCCAGCGCCGACGCGGACCCCGCCTGTTGCACGCGCGGCCGCCGCGGCGGCAGGATAGGCCATGAAGTCGCCGCCGCTCGAAATTGAACTGAAGTTCAAGGTCGCTCCGGAGCTGCTTGAGCGGATGCTGGGCCATCGGAGCCTGCAAGGCGCCGAACGCGCCGCCCGCATGCGGTCCGTCTATTTCGATACCGCCAGCCACCAGCTGCGCCGGCGCGGCCTTACGCTCAGGGTGCGCGACGACGGCGAGGGTTTCGTCCAGACCGTCAAGCATCAGATCGGACCCGGCGGCGTGTCTCGCGGGGAATGGGAAGCGAGGGTCGCGAGCGATCAGGTCGACCCCGAGGCGCTGGCGAATACGCCCGCGGGCGAGGTCCTGCGCGGCAAGGTCAGGAAGCTGGCGCCGCTGTTTTCGACGGTCGTGGATCGCAGGACCCGCACCCTGAGCCGCCGAGGCGCGATCATCGAGGCGGCCTTCGATCAAGGGACGGTTTCGGTCGGCGATCGAGGCCAGCCGATCTGCGAAGTAGAGCTCGAGTCGAAGCGCGGCGATCCGGCCGTGCTGTTCAAACTTGGGCGGCGGCTCGCCAATGATTTCTCCATAAACCTATCCTTCGATAGCAAGGCGGAGCGCGGCTATCGACTTGCCGCGGGCGCCGGCGTCGAGCCGAAGCGGGCCGAAACGCCCTGGCTCGCGCCCGACACGCCGACGGCAGAGGCCTTCCGGCGCATCGCTCGCGCCTGCCTCGCCCAAATCTGCGCCAATGCCGAGCTTCTCTGCGTGGTTCGGCGTCCCGAGGCCATCCATCAGATCCGGGTCGGCTTGCGGCGGTTTCGCGCCGCCCTGGCGGCGTTCAAAGCGATTTTGTCTGACGACGCGCGCGCGGCGATTGAAACCGAACTGAAATGGTTCGCCGGCGAGCTGGATCCGGCGAGAGACCTGGATGTCTTCATCCAGGAGGCCTTCAGGCCCGCGGCCGCGGGCGCCGCCGACTCCGATTTCGCTCCGCTCGGCTTTCAGCTGCTGAAGGCTCAGACCGACGCCTATGATCGAGCCGTCGCGGCCGTTCGGTCGCGGCGTTATGCGGCGCTGCTGGTCGACACGGCGGAGTGGATCGAGCTGGGCGCCTGGAGCCGATCCGCGGACGCCGTGCTTGTCGAGCTCCGAAGCCGTTTGATCAAACCTTTCGCCATCGACGCGCTGGACCATCTGTGGAAGGTCGTTCGCCGCCGTGGTCGCCGCTTCGCCCAACTTGATCGCGACGGTCGGCACAAACTCCGCATCCGTGCAAAGCGGCTAAGATATGCGGCCGAGTTCTTCAGCCCTCTCTTCGAGGATCATCCCAAGCGGGCGGCGACGTTTCTGGTCGCGTTGCAACGGATGCAAAGCAAGCTCGGGGCCTTGAACGACATTGCGGTCGGGCGGCAGCGCGTGCTTCGGGAAGCCTGCCTCAACCGTCCCGACCTCGCCTTCGCCGCCGGGCGCGTTATCGGATGGCGCGAAAACGACGAAGTGAAGCTGCTTCGCCTGGCGGGCGAGGAGATTCTCACGTTCCTGTCCGCGGCCCCCTTCTGGCGCGCCCGCGGTTGACGCAGGCGCCATCCGGCTTTGCCGCCCGGGCCTCGAAGGCGCTGGACCTTGCCGACCTCCAACCTGGCGGGGTCCACCCCTTCAGCCCGGTTTTGGCGCGATCACACGGCGGCGCTATCACATAACAGTCTATATTGCAGCGCAGCATCGACTTTCGGGTCTTGCCGGAAAATAGCGAACAGCTTCAACAATGCAGGGCTTGTGCGGCGCAATATAACTGCTGATCAGCAAATTTACCCAGCCGCACTAGGCTTTCTTCGCCCTTGACGATGCAAAAACGGGTTGCCAAAGGACGCCTGCCGCAAGTCTAACATCGCGGTAACACTTCCGAGCCGGTGGGCTTGGAAAGCTCCCGCGGACGTCTCGACGGACGCGGATGTCGGCGCGGAGGTCGGGTCAAATTCGACCTGGTTTCGGCTTAAGGATTTTTCAAGGGGAGACGCGCGCTCCGCGCGACGGTCCCTCAGGCTCTAACGTGTTAGACCAGGCAGGAATTGGCGACAGATGCCCAACAAACTGAAGACCCCCATCATCGCCCTGATCGGCGCACTGGCGTTGATGGCGAGCGCGCCGGCCTTCGCTCAAGCGCCCGCTCCGACGGATTCCGCCGCGGCGGCCTCGGCGGCGCCGGCCGACTCCTCGGCGCCCGCCGGGGCTCCGGCGCCCGATTCATCGTCGGGAGCCGCCGACCAGGCGGCCGCCCCGGCGAAGTCGGCCGGTCAGCTCAACGCCTTCACGATGTTCATCAACGCCACCTGGCCGGTGAAGACCGTGATCATCGGGCTATTCCTGTGTTCGGCCCTGTCCTGGATGACCTTGATCATCAAGATCATCGAGTTCTCCAGCCTGAACCGGGAGTCGGACAAGTTCCTCGAAGCCTTCCGGTCGGCCCGTTCGATCCCGGACATCAACCGCATCTCCACGGCCGAAGAATACGAAGGCAACCCGATGGCCGACATGGCCGCGGCGGCTTCCTCGGAAGTCGAGCTTTCGCGCCAGGCCGGCCTCAGCGTCACGGGCGAACATGCCGACTCCGTCGTCGCCCGCGCGGGCTCGGCGGTGACCGCGGTTCAGGCCTCGCTGGCCAAGCGGATGTCGGGCGGCATGGCCTTCCTGGCCTCGCTGGGCTCCAACGCCCCGTTCGTCGGACTCTTCGGCACGGTCTACGGCATCATGGTTTCGTTCATCAACATCACCAACAGCGGCACCACCAACCTGGCGGCGGTCGCCCCGGGTATCGCCGAAGCCTTGCTGGCTACGGGGTTCGGCCTGTTCGCGGCGATCCCGGCGGTGGTGTTCTATAACTACTTCCAGACCCGCATCTCCGGCTATGGGACCCGTGCGGAAGGCTTTGTCGCCGAGCTGATGAACGCCATCTCGCGGCAGCTCGACAAGGGGGCATAACCCCCATGGCAGCCAAGCTCTCCGGTTCCGGGGGTGGTAAGTACAATATCGAGCAGAACCACGACATCAACGTCACTCCGTTCGTCGATGTCATGCTCGTCCTGCTTATCATCTTCATGGTGTGCGCGCCGCTGGCGATCCCTTCGGTCCAGGTCGACCTGCCGCGCGCGGTTGCCCAGGCCTCGAAGAACCCGCCCAAGCCCGTCTACATAACCATCGAAAAGAATGGGAATCTGCACATCGGCGACCATCCGACCACTCTGGATGACATGGGTGGCGACCTGAAGGATGCCATCGGCAAGCGCGACCCGACCCGGGAG
>DASQSO010000527.1:0-4313 GCA_035642335.1 Caulobacteraceae bacterium | reverse complement strand
GGCTGCTTGAGCATCTTGGACCCGGTCTTGGTCGGCCCACGGTCGACACCCTGAGCGGCTCCAAGCATGCGAACATGAAGGAGCTGCGCTTTCGCGCCGATGGTGACGTGTGGCGCCTAGCCTTCGCGTTCGACCCCGAACGATCCGCCATCCTGCTCGTCGGCGGTGACAAGTCAGGCGTCAGTTCGGGCCGGTTCTACAAGGGACTCATCAGGCGGGCTGACGCTCGCTTCGATCAACATCTGGAGGCGCTGAAATGACCTATCGCACCATCGACGCCAATAACTGGATCGCGCGGCAACCCAGGACCGTCCAGGAGGCCGGCGAGGCTCGCGGCGAGGAACTTATCCGCGAAGTCACGCTTCGGGAGGTCCGGGAGGCGGTAAAGCGCACCCAGGTCGAGGTCGCCGCCGCCATGGGCGCCTCACAGGATCGGGTGTCCAAGCTGGAACACAGCAATGACGCGCTCGTTTCGACGCTGCGCCGGCACATCCGCGCACTCGGCGGCGAACTGCGATTGATGGTCGAGTTTCCGGACCGGCCATCCATGGCCATCGATCTGCACGGCGACAAACCTGTCGCCAAGAGCGTCCGGGCTATCGGATCCGTCTGACGACCGTGAGATCGATCCGTTCGAACAGCACCTCTGCAGCGCGCGTCCGGGCGGCGTCGGTTGGGTTGGGTAGCAAGACGCTCAGGGCGAGCCCGGCGCGCCAGGCTCGCCATATCAATGATCTGACTGATCATGAGCTGGCAATGATCGGCAAGGCGCGGGTATCACCCGGCATGATCATCTGGACGCGCTTGTCGACGACTGAGATTCAAGAATGACGACCGGAGCCTAGCTGGATGATGGCGTTTCGCGTATATTGCCGTCAATGACGACAATTCTAGTGGAGTGATGGCAATGGCCGTGGTCACGGTCCGAAATCTGCCCGAGGAGACTCACCGCGCCCTCAAGGTGCGGGCCGCCCAGCATGGGCGCAGCACCGAAGCCGAACTCCGGGCCATCATCGAAAACGCCGTGCGCCCGAAAGATCGCGTCAAACTGGGCTCCGAACTCGCCGCGATCGGCCGGGAGTTCGGCGGCGTGGAACTCGATATCCACCGCGACAAGACGCCAGCGGGTACGGTGAGCTTTGAATGATCGTCCTCGATACGAATGTTGTTTCCGAGCCGCTAAAGGCGACCGGCGAACCAGCCGTGCTCGCTTGGCTCGATCAACAGAACATCGAGACGTTGTTTCTTAGCGCGATCAGCTTGGCCGAGCTTCGCTATGGCGTTGCGGCGTTGCCGGATGGCCGGCGCAAAGACGGCCTGGGCGCGGCCTTGGAGGGGCGCATCGTCGCCTTGTTCGGTCCGCGCGTGTTGGCCTTCGATTCCGCCGCCGCGGATTCGTATGCGGTCATTCGCGCCCGCGCCAAAGCCGCCGGCAAGGCCATCGCCGCGACGGACGGCTATATCGCCGCGACGGCGGCGGCGCACGGCTTCACGGTGGCGACCCGCGACACGGCGCCGTTTGTGAGCGCCGGCGTTCCCGTCATCAATCCATGGGAATCGGAAGCCTAACCGCGTTGCCGTCAAGCGGCCCGCGCAAGCGGGCTGATATGTTCGGCCAGCGGAGCGATGAACGGCGCTCACCGATCACCCGAACTCCGACAATTTGACCTACTCAACCCGCCAGCGTTCCGCTGAGCGGGCGCACTGCCGCGCGCGGAGCCCTTCTCAATCAAGGAGAGGTCCTCATGCGTAAGGACATGGCCAAGGCGCTCGTGGAGCGCCCCCGCCCGGTCGACAGCACCGAACCCCGTGGCCGCCCGTTTCGCGATATCAACCAGGCTGTGAGAGATCGTTCAGAAAATCCCTGACGCCCCCGCGCCCCGTGCTTAACTCTTTCCCATGCTCAGCCGTCTCAGCCCAGGCATCAACCGGTCGATCCGTTCGAACAGCGCGTCTGCAGCGCGCGTCCGGGCGGCGGCGGTTGGGTCGGGCCGTGGGCGGCGAGGCGTGGAAGGCGCGGGCGGGGCGTTCGTCGCGCTCGACGCCCTCAATCTCGCGGGTTCGGAGGAATTCACCAGCACTGATTGTCCAGAGGCAAGGATGGCCGGCGGCAACAACAACAACAACAGACTACGCTAGCCATCCTTTCCCCTGGACAAACGCCAACGCCGCACCGCCAGGCCGGGCCACTGGTGGCGGTCGCGCGCCTACTGCGAAGCCCTGCTAGAAACCCCTAATTCCGCGAATGGGACGCGGCGGCGCAAGAGGCGCAACAGTCCGCGTCCAAACCATTCCGTCATGGCCCGACTTGATCGGGCCACCCATGATCACCGACTCTGATCAGTGTTCATGGGTCCCCCGCATTCCGCCGCTAAAGCGGCTCCAGCGGGGGATGACGGGATTTTGGAAACCGCGCGGCGGGTCCTACGACGCGTAGAACTCGACGATCAGGTTCGGTTCCATCTTCACCGGATAGGGCACTTCGGCCAGTTCCGGGGTGCGGATGACCTTGGCCGACAGGCCCTTGCCGTCGACTTCCAGATAGTCTGGCACGTCGCGCTCCGCCGACTGGATGGCTTCCAGCACCAGGGCCATGTTGCGCGAACGCTCGCGCACCGAGACCACGTCGTTCGGCTTCACCCGGTAGGAGGCGATGTTTACCCGCTTGCCGTTCACCAGCACGTGGCCGTGATTGACGAACTGGCGGGCGGCGAACACCGTCGGCACGAACTTGGCGCGGTAGACCACCGCGTCCAGCCGGCTTTCCAAAAGGCCGATCAGGATCTCGGCGGTGTTGCCGCGCTTCTTGGCGGCGTCCTTATAAGTGCCGGCGAACTGCTTTTCGGTCAGGTTGCCGTAATAGCCCTTCAGCTTCTGCTTGGCGCGCAGCTGCAGGCCGAAGTCGGAAATCTTCTGGCGGCGGCGCTGGCCGTGTTGGCCGGGACCGTAGGACCGCTGATTGACCGGGGATTTCGGGCGACCCCAGATGTTTTCGCCCATCCGGCGGTCGATCTTGTACTTCGCCGATTGGCGCTTGGACATGCGTCGTCACTTTCCAGTTCGATGCGGTCCGGCCTCTCCTCTATGGAGCGGCGATCCCAACGGCGGCGCGCGCATCACCCGTCATGCATTCCGCGCCAGCGGGCGAGCCCGGCGGCGGGAAAGGCGGGTGTATGATCACGGGAGGCTGGAAAGTCAATCTCGGCTGGGGCTTGTAGGAGCGGCGCCGGGCCGTTCGTCCTAGGCTCGGATCGCCAAGGAGGACTCCAATGCCCAACATCACCCCGTTCCTGTGGTTCGACAACCAGGCCGAGGAGGCCGCGCGCTTCTACGTCTCCATCTTCAAGAACTCGAAGATCGGCGACATCAGCCGTTATGGCGAGGCCGGCCCCGGCCCGGCGGGCGCCGCCATGGTGGTCGCCTTCGAGCTGGACGGCAAAAGGTTCAACGCCCTGAACGGCGGGCCCACGTTCAAGTTCACCGAGGCCGTCTCGTTCGTGGTTGATTGCGAGACCCAGGCCGAGGTGGACGACTATTGGTCCAAGCTCTCCGCCGGCGGCGAGGCCGGCCAATGCGGCTGGCTGAAGGACCGCTATGGCCTGTCCTGGCAGATCGTGCCGACCGCCCTGCCGCGCATCCTCGCCAATCCCGATCCGGTGAAGGCCGGCCGGGCCATGCAAGCCATGCTGAAGATGACCAGGCTCGACATCGCCGCGCTGGAAGCCGCATCGGCGGGCTAGTATCACCGCGCGCCGGGCGCGGCCTTCACCGCGGCGGCTCCAGGGAGGCCGCCGGTGAAGCTCGGCATGATCGTGGTGCTGACCCCCGACCTCGACGAGGCGCGGCGGTTCTATGGCGAGGTGCTCGGCCTGAGGCTGGCCGGCGAGACCGCCAACCAGCTGATCTTCGACCTGGCCGGGACGGCGTTTCACGTCTTCAGCTGCGCGGACGCCGCGCCGGCCGGCTATCGCCACGGCGCCACGGCGGCCACGGTCTGCGCCTTCGAGGTCGCCTCTATCGACGTGGAGATGGCGCGTCTGCGGGCGCTCGGCGTCGTCTTCCTGCACGCCAGGCCGGCGGAGAACGCCTTGAGCGGCATCCGCTACGCGGCCTTCGAGGCGCCCGGCGGCAATGTGCATGAGATCGCCGAGCGGCGGGCCGGCTGATGGAGCTGTGTGCGGCGACCCCAGCCGACGTTTCCGCCGTCACCACCCTGGTGCGCGCCGCCTACGCAAAGTGGGTTCCGCTGATCGGCCGCGAGCCCCTGCCGATGCGGGCCGATTATGACGCCGCCATCCGCGACCATGTCATCG
>DASQSO010000526.1:0-8461 GCA_035642335.1 Caulobacteraceae bacterium | reverse complement strand
CGCGTCGCATTGCCCGTAACGAGCCGATCGGATAGAAGCCGCCGACCTTGGGCGCGACGCGCTCTCACGCCAAATATCCGGTGCTGCATGGCCGTCAACAAGGCTGATCCGCAAAGTCCCGTCACCGGCAACGTGCTGTTGTACGAACGGCCGGAGCCGCTCGATCCCCGCCGCCACGGCAATCTCGGCCTGCACAAGTTGGAAAAGCCATTCGGCTTCGTCGCCAAGCAGCATTTCGTGCCGCTGCATGTCGGCGAGTTCGGGCCGGCTTCGGTCAACTACCCGATCATCTTCGCCGGCGAGACGCGCGCGCCGCTCGCGGTCGTCGGCGTGACCCCCGGCGAGAATCTGCACGTCAGCGACGACGGCGCCTGGCGGACCGGCGTCTACGTTCCGGCTTTCATCCGCCGCTACCCCTTCGTCGGCGCGCTCGATGAGCAGGCGCAGAAGATGGTGGTCTGCATCGACCGCGCTTCGCCGCTATGGATTGAAGGCGGCGGCGACGTGCCGCTGTTCGAGAACGGCCAGCCGACCGAATTCACCAAGAGCTGCATCGAGTTCTGCAGCCAGTTCGATGTCGAGCGGCGGCAGACCGATCTTTTCGTCAAGATGCTCGCTGATCTGAACCTGTTTGAGACCCGCCAGACCACCTACACCCCGCGCACGCCGGACGGGGAAGCCGGCGAGCCACAACTGGTGGCGGAGTTCTTCGGTGTTTCGGAAGATCGGCTGAAGACGCTGCCAAAGGACAAACTGGTCGAGCTGCGCGACAACGGTGCACTGGGCCAGATCTACGCACACATGATTTCGCTGTTCAATTGGGAACGGCTGCTGGCCGAATCGGTTCTCCGCCGCGGCGAGGTGCTGCCGGCCTAAGACCCGGCCGTCAGGCCTCGCGGCAAGCGAACAGGCTGCGGGTGAGGCAGGAAAACACCAGCCGGCCGGCCCGATCGAGCAGGTCGTGCTGGGCGAAGACGATGCCCTTGCCCGCGCCGACCGGGTCCTTGCCCATCACCGTCATGCGTCCGCGCAGGGTATCGCCCACCGGCGGCATGCGCCCCCAACGCAGCGCATCGACCGCCAACCGCTTGGTCTGCGGCCAGTCGGCCGAGGCCGTGTCGTCCAGACTCGACCAGACGGTATAGACCAGGGCCTCGCAGGCGCCTTCGCTAAGGTCGCGATTGGGCGCGAAGGCGGCGTTAAAGCTTTCCATCATCGTTTCGCTGAGCACCATGGAGCCCAACCCGACCACCTGGCCGACCTCGATGTCTTCGAAATGGGCGGGCAATGCAATTTCCTCAGCGCCTGTGTGGTGAATTTGAAGCGCGCCCTGTCACCGGGGCGGGGTCCGCAGCGAACTTCGGACTCTGGACACTTATGGGTTTGGACGCGGTATAGCTCTCGCATGGTGAACGGAACCTTCCAATCGATCCGTGTGCGGGCGCTGGCCGCCCTTTGCCTGTTCTTCGTCGCGCCGACGCTCGCGGCCGCCGCGCCGGTTCGGGCCGGCCATCTCACAGCCGAGATCGTCGCCGACCATGCCGCCATCGCGCCCGGCGGGACCATCCGCGTGGCGCTGCGCCAGACCATCGACGCCGGCTGGCACACGTATTGGCGCAACCCCGGCGATTCCGGCGAGGCGACCACCCTGAACTGGACCCTGCCAGCCGGCTGGAAGACCGGCGCCATCGTCTGGCCAACGCCGCAGCAACTGAGAATCGGCCCGCTGATGGACTATGGCTATACCGGCGAAGTGCTGTTGCCGGTCAACCTGACCGCGCCGGCGGACGCTAGGCCTGGCCAGACGGTGACCCTGAAAACCCATGCGGCCTTCCTGGTCTGCCAGGATGTCTGCGTCCCGGAAGACGCCGACCTCAGCCTCGACCTGCCGGTGGTGGTCTCAAACCCGCCCGGCGACCCGCATTGGGGCCCAAGGATCGCCGCGACCCTGGCCGCCGCGCCGCGACCTTCGCCGGCTCTGAAGGCGGCGATGACGCCGGGCGCGGCCACGGTGAAGCTGAGCATCGCCGGCGCGCGCCTAAAGGGCGCGGATTTGGCCGGCGCCTATTTCTATCCCTACGACGGCGACGCCATCGACGCGGCCCAGCCGCAAGCCATCGAGCGCGGCCCCGACGGCCTGACCCTGTCGCTGATCCCCGGCTCGGCCTTCAAGACGGGCAAGCCGCCGGCAAGCTTGACCGGCGTGCTCGCGTTAAAGTCCGGCGCCTTCGAGGTGACCGCGCCGCCAGGCCCGCCGCTGCCGGACGCCTCTGGCCTCGGGCCGCCGGGCGCGCCGGCCGGCCTCGGCCCGCTCGCCATCGCCATGGGCCTGGCCTTCCTGGGCGGGCTGATCCTCAACCTGATGCCTTGCGTCTTTCCCGTCCTGGCCATGAAGGCTGCGTCGCTGGCCCGTCACGCTCACGAGCCGAACGCCGCCCGTATCCAGGGCCTGGCCTATCTCGCCGGCGTGGTCGCCACCTTCCTGGCCCTGGCCGGGGCGCTGATCGCGGCGCGGGCGGCGGGCCAAGCGGTGGGCTGGGGCTTTCAGCTGCAGTCGCCCGCCATCCTGGCCGGCCTGACCCTTGTCATGCTGCTGGTGGCGCTGAACCTCTCCGGCGTGTTCGAGGCGGGCACGTCGCTGCAGGCCGCCGCCGGCCAGGCGGAAGCCGCCGACCGCGGCGGCGCGCTCGGCGCGGCCTTTACCGGCGTGCTGGCGGTCGCCGTCGCCGCGCCATGTACGGCGCCCTTCATGGGCGCGGCCGTCGGCTTCGCCTTGACCCAGGGCCCGGCCATCGCCCTTGGCGTTTTCCTGGCCCTGGCGCTCGGCATGGCCGCGCCCTTCGTGGTGCTGGCCTTCGCCCCAGCGCTGCTCGCCCGCATGCCGCGCCCAGGCGCCTGGATGGAAGGACTGAAGAAGGCGCTGGCCTTTCCGATGTACGCTACTGCCGCGTGGCTGACCTGGGTCTATGCCCAGAGCGCCGGGCAGACCCGGCTGGCCAGCCTGTTCGCCGCCGCCGTGCTGACCGGCCTTGCCGCCTGGCTCTACGGCGCGGGACAGCGCGCCCGTATCGCCGGCGCCCGTTCGGTCCCGGCGTTGGCGGCGTCCGGCCTGGCGATCGCGCTCGCGCTCAGCGCCGCCTTCTGGCCCGCCGCGCCGACCCCGGCCGCCCTGGCCTCACAGCCCTTCTCGCCAGACCGGCTGGCCGAGTTGCGCGCCGAGCATCGGCCTGTATTCGTCAATTTCACCGCCGCCTGGTGCGTCACCTGCCAGGTCAACGACCGCGTCGCCCTGTCCGGCGGCAAGGCGGCTGACGCCTTCGCCAAGGCCGGCGTCGTCTATCTGGTCGGTGACTGGACCGACCGCGACGCCACCATCGAACAGGCCCTGGCCGCCCATGGCCGGGCGGGCGTGCCGCTCTACCTGATGTATCCGGCCAATGGCGGCGAGGCCCAGGTGCTGCCGCAGATCCTCACCGAAGGCATTGTGGTCGACGCCGCGAAAAAGGCCGCAGCCGACGCGTCTTAGGTCGCAGGTTGCGGCCAAGCCGTGACCTCGAGCCTTGCCAAGTCAGGGTAGACGACCCGCTACCGGCGCCCCCGTAGCGTCGCCGTTCCTTGCCCGGCCATGCATGATCCTTTATGCGCCGCCCATGACCGAGGCCTTCCGCCCCCAAGCCCGCGCTCCCAAGGGCTTCATCGACAAACGCTCGGGCGATCTCGCCGCCGAGCGACGGATCGTGGACGCCGTCTCGGCCGTCTATGAACGCTATGGTTTCGAGCCGCTGGCCACCGGCGGCTTCGAATACGCCGACGCGCTCGGCAAGTTCCTGCCCGACGCCGACCGGCCGAACGAAGGGGTCTTCGCGCTGCAGGACGACGATGAGCAGTGGATGGCGCTGCGCTACGACCTGACCGCGCCGCTGGCCCGCTTCGTCGCTGAAAACTGGGAGACCCTGCCGAAGCCATACCGTCGCTATGCGGTGGGCTCGGTCTGGCGCAATGAAAAGCCCGGCCCTGGCCGCTACCGCGAATTCATCCAGTGCGACGCCGACACTGTGGGCTCGGCCCGCCCGGAGGCCGACGCCGAGATGATCGCCATGATGGTCGAGGGCCTGGAGGCGGCCGGCCTCGAGCGCGGCCAGGCGGTGATCAAGATCAACAACCGCAAGCTGCTCAACGGCCTGCTGACCTCCGCCGGCGCGGTGGACGTTCGGCAGAGACTTGTCGTGCTGCGCGCCGTGGACAAGCTCGACCGGCTGGGACCGGAGGGCGTCGCCCTGCTGCTCGGCCCCGGCCGCAAGGACGAGTCCGGCGACTTCACCAAGGGCGCCGGCCTCAATGCCACCGCTGCCGAGCGGGTGCTGGCCTTCGTCGCCGCTGGCGCGGGCGCACGCCCCGAGACGCTCGATCGGCTGGCCAATATCATCGGCGGTTCGGCCGAGGGCGACGAGGGCCTGGCAGAACTCTCGAGAGTTCACCATGCCTTGACCAGCCTCGGTGTCGAGGAGACGCGGGCGACCTTCGACCCATCTATCGTCCGCGGCCTGGAATACTATACCGGCACGGTGTTCGAGGCGGATCTGCTGCTGGAGACCATCGACGAACGCGGCAAGCCCGTGCGTTTCGGCTCGCTTGGCGGCGGCGGACGCTATGACGACCTGGTGGCCCGCTTCACCGGCCAGTCCGTGCCCGCGACCGGGTGTTCGTTCGGCGTCTCCCGGCTGGCGGCGGCGCTGAAGGCCGCGAACCGGGCCGAGGCTTTCATCGCGCGCGGACCGGTGGTGATCATCGCCTTCGACGCCGAGGGCATGGCTGACTATTTCGCCATGGCCGCCGAACTGCGCGCCGCCGGGGTCGCGGCCGAGGTCTATCTCGGCCAGTCGGGCATGAAGGCGCAAATGCGCTATGCCGACCGTCGGCTTTCCCCGGCCGCGGTCATCGTCGGCGGCGACGAGCGGGCGGCAGACCAGGTGACCATCAAGGACCTCGATCTGGGCCGCGAACTGGCCGCCGGGGTCACCGACAACCAGAGCTGGCGCGGCGAGCGTCCCGGCCAGGTCACCGTGCGGCGCGATGAGTTGGTGGCGACCGTCCAGCGCATTCTGGGAGCCGCCCGATGAGGCTCGAACCGCCCGTCCCCGCCGAGGTGCTGGCCGCGATCCGCGCCCCATTTGCCGCGCTCGGCGCGCCGTTCATCGACGCGCCGGTGATGCTGCCGCTCGGCCTGATGCTCGACCTCGCCGGCGAGACCATGCGCGGCCGGCTGTTCCTGGTGCAAGGCGACGGCGAGGACGCCTGCCTCAGACCGGACTTCACCATCCCGATCGCCCGCCTGCATATCGACCAGTCCGGGGGCGACGGCCGTTATCTCTATGAGGGCAAGGCGTTTCGCGTCGCGCCGCGCGGCTCGGCCCGGGCCGAGGAGTTCCTGCAGATCGGGCTGGAAGCCTATGGAGGCGGCCGCAGCCCCGAAGCCGACGCCGAGGTCGCCGGCTTGGCCTGGCGCGCGGCGGCGGCCGGCGGACGCGATGACCTGGTGATGATCCTCGGCGACGTGGCGCTGTTGTCCGCCTTCATCGACGCGATTGGCCTCGCCCCCGCCCTGGCCGCGCGGCTGAAGCGTGCGTTCGCCCGGCCCGGGGCGCTGGCCGGCGAACTGACCCGGGCCCAGGCCGCCGAGCCGCCTGTCCGGCAGGGCGACCGGCTGGCCGAACTGCTCGCCGGCCTGCCGGAAGCCGAAGCTACGGCCGTTCTGCAGGATCTGTGGTCGATCGCCGGCATCCAACCGGTGGGCGGCCGCTCGGCGAACGAGATCGCTCATCGTCTGGTGCAGCGCGGCGAAGCCGCCCGTGCGCCGCGGCTCGATCCCACCCAGGCCAGGCTGATCCGCGACTTCATCGAGCTCTCGGGACCGCCGCGCGCCATGCTGGATCGCGTCGCCGAACTGGCCAGGGCCGGGCGGCTCGAGCTGGACGCCGAGCTTCAGGCCTGGGCCGCGCGGCTCGACGCCATCGTCGCAGGCGGCGCGCCGGAGGATCGGCTGGTCTTCCAGGCCAGTTTCGGCCGCGCCTTCAGCTACTATGACGGCTTCCTGTTCGAGGTGCGCAGCCCAGCCCTCGGCGACCACGCGCCGGTCGCCGGCGGCGGCCGCTACGATCTGCTGCCCGCTCATCTGGGCGGCGCGGCGCGAGGCGCGGTCGGCTGCGCGGTGCGCCCCGGCCGGGCCTGGGCGAATGCGGAGATGCCGTCATGACCGATGCGCCCTTGACGTTCGGCCTCTTCTCCAAGGGTCGGTTGAAAGAGCAGGCCGAGGAATGGCTAGCGGACTGCGGCCTCGATCTCGAGGCCGAGGGCGGCGAGCGCGGCTATCTGGCCGAGATCAAGGCCTTGCCCGACGTGCGGGTGTTGCTGCTCTCCGCTGGCGACATCGCCGCCGGCCTCGACGCCGGCGAGCTGCACATCGGCGTCAGCGGCGAGGACCTGCTGCGCGAACGCGGCGAGGCGGTCGAGGCGCACGTGATGCTGTTGCGCGCCTTGGGCTTCGGCCGCGCTGACTTGGTGGTGGCGACGCCGGCGAGCTGGATCGACGTTGAAACCATGGCCGACCTCGAGGAGGTGGCCGCCGCCTTCGTCGCCCGCACGGGACGGCGCATGCGGGTGGCGACCAAATACCTGGTGCAGACACGTGCCTTCTTCGCCAGCCATGGCGTCGTCGACTACCGCATCGTCGAGTCCAGCGGCGCGACCGAGGGCGCGCCGGCGGCCGGCCAGGCGGAGCTGATCGTCGATATCACCACGACCGGCTCGACCCTGAAGGCCAATGGCCTGAAGGCGCTGAAGGACGGGCTGATGCTGCGCAGCCAGGCGCAGCTCTGCGCCAGCCTCATCGCCCGCTGGACGCCCAGGCAGCTGGCCTCGGCGCGGCGGCTGATGAGCATCGTCGAGGCTCGCGCCCGGGCCAGGCGCACCGCCCTAGTCTCTTGGCCGGCCGAACAGGACAAGACCGCCCTGGCCGCCACTGACGTTTTTCTCGCCCAGGGCGCCACACGGCGCGCGCAGGGCCTGCTGGCCGAGGCCGACACCCTGTTCGAGGTAACAGCCGCCCTCGCCCAGGCGTCTGTCGGGCCGGTCTCGGTGGTGCGCCCCGACTTCGCTTTCGAACCGCGTTCCGTGGCCGGAGACCGGCTGGCGGCCCGGCTTGGCGAGCGGAAATGAAGGTTCGCTAACGCGAACTGATCGAATTTGCCCCCAATTCGGTGGCTGTATTGCGCGTTTGAAACACCGGGCGGCGCAAGGGATTGACAAGGTTGCGGAAACACCGTTCCCTTCCCTAGCGAGAGACGACACGGGCCGTCAGAGCGCGTGCGACTCGGCGTTTCGGGGAGGAAACGCCCGCTACACTTCAAGAGGCTGCGAGCCCGCCGCGAGACTCCGCGGCGGGCTCTGCTTTTTCAGGCCCCTCACCAGATCCTGACCCGCTGATCCGGCGCCACATACATCGCATCGCCCGGCTTGACGTCGAAGGCCTGATACCAGGCGTCGACATTGCGGAGGGCGCCGACCACGCGATAGTGCGATGGCGAGTGCGGGTCGGACACCAGGTCCTCCCGCAGGGCGTCTTCCCGGATCTTCTCCCGCCAGATCTGCGCGAACCCCAAGAAGAACCGCTGGTCCCCGGTGAGGCCATCGATGATCGGCGCCGGCTGGCCGTGCAGCGAGGCATGGTAGGCGTCCAGCGCGACCAGGATCCCGCCAAGGTCGGCGATGTTCTCGCCCATGGTCAGCTCACCCTTGATGTGCGCGCCGGGCGCGGGTTCGAAGGCGGAATATTGCGCGCCCAGCCCATCGGCGCGGACCTGGAACTTGGTCGCGTCGTCGGCGGTCCACCAGTCGGCTAGCCTGCCGTCACCATCGAACTTGCGGCCTTCGTCGTCAAAGCCATGCGTCATCTCATGGCCGATCACCGCGCCGATGCCGCCATAGTTGATGGCCGGATCGGCATTGAGATCGAAGAAGGGCGGCGACAGGATGGCGGCGGGGAAGACGATCTCGTTGTTGCTCGAGTTATAGTAGGCGTTGACCGTCTGCGGGGTCATGGCCCATTCCAATTTGTCCACTGGACCGTTCATCCGCTTGACTTGGCGCTCCCAGTCGAAGGCCTTAGCCCGCCCGGCGTCGCCGTAGAGGTCGTCCGGCCGGATATCCAGCGCCGAATAGTCCCGCCATTTCGCCGGATAGCCGATCTTGACGGTGAATTTGGCGAGCTTCTCCTCCGCCTTGGCCTTGGTTTCCGGGGTCATCCAGTCGACCCGCTGGAGGCGGGCGTTAAGGGCGTCCTTCAGGTTACCAACCAGGGCGTCCATCTTGGCCTTGGCGTCCGGACTGAAGTACTGGGCGACATAGAGCCGGCCGACCGCCTCGCCGAGGGAGCGGTTGACGAAACCGACGGCCCGCTTCCAGC
>DASQSO010000525.1:0-2567 GCA_035642335.1 Caulobacteraceae bacterium | reverse complement strand
CTCGCCACCCATGGGCGGTTGGCCGGCGATGCGGGTGACCAGGGGCCGGCGACCGCTGGTCATGATCGGCGGCTCGCCCTTCAGCGCCTGAGCGATCTCGGCCATGCGGTAGAAGTCGGGGGTCGGCGGCGGCAGGTTGAGCACCACCAGAAGGTTGATGGTCAGCGCCCCGATCAGGCTGAAGACGATCAGCGCCAGAAGTTGCGCAAAGAGGGTCGCCGTCGGCTGGCGCCGGGCCGTGGTCACCCGCGCGTCACCTTGGCGGTGAAGACATAGCCCTCGTTGCGGATGGTGCGGATCAGCTCCTGTCCGCCGGAGCCGTCGTCCAGCTTCTTGCGCAGCCGGCTGATCTGCACGTCGATGGCGCGGTCATAGGCCTCGGTGTCCGGACCGCGCGCCAGGTCCAGCAGGCGGTCGCGGGTCAGCACCCGCTGCGGCCGCTCGACAAAGGCGCGCAGCAGCGAGAACTCACCGCTCGACAGGTTGACCACGATCCCTTGCGGAGAGCGCAGCTCGCGCCGCACCAAGTCCAGCCGCCAGCCGGCGAAGGCGCAGCCCGCGCCCAACGGCCCGTCGGCCGAGCGCGGCTCCTGGCGGCGCCGCAACACCGCGCGGATGCGGGCGAGCAATTCCCGGGGGCTGCACGGCTTGGGCAGATAGTCGTCCGCCCCCAGCTCCAGCCCGACGATGCGGTCGGTCTCCTCGCCCATGGCGCTGAGCATGATGATGGCTGGCCCGTCGACGCCGGCGATGCGGCGGCAGATGGCCAGTCCATCCTCGCCCGGCAACATGATGTCGAGCACGATCAGGTCGACCGGGCCTTTCGAGAGGATGCGCTCCATTTCGTGGGCGTCGCCGGCGGTGTCCACCAGGAAGCCGTGGCGGGTGAGGAAATCCGAGACCACGTCGCGGATGCCAGGATCGTCATCGACCATCAGGATGTGGATGGCGGGAGCCCCATCGGCGCGTGGCGCGGCTGTTTCAGTCTGAGTTTGCATGCCGCTTTATCGCAAAATGCCACAACAGCCTGATTTCAAGACTGAAACAGATTTCCCCCCCGATGTCGCGCCTATTCGCGCCTCAGCCAGGGCCTCATCGGAACCCCACGGATTGGTCCGCCGCTCGGCGCCGAAGGTGGACATTGGCCCATGTCCGGGCACGAAGGCCACATCGTCGCCCAACGGCCGCAGGCTGCAAGGGGACAAGCAAGGTTTTGTGCTACGCAATGACATGCTGCCGATCGAGGAGTCGTTGCCGGCGCTGAAGGCCGTGCTCGCCGAGGCCAGCTGCGCCGTGGTGGTCGCGCCGCCCGGCGCCGGCAAGACCACCGTGGTCCCGCTGGCCCTGCTCGACGAGCCTTGGGCCCACGGCGGCAGGCTGATCGTGCTGGAGCCGCGGCGCCTCGCCGCTCGCGCCGCCGCGGCGCGGATGGCCTGGGCGCTTGGCGAGGCCGTCGGCGACACCGTCGGCTTCCGGGTGCGCATGGAGGCCCGTGTTTCCGCCCGCACCCGCATTGAGGTGGTCACCGAGGGCGTCTTCTCCCGCATGATCCTGGATGATCCCGGCCTGGACGGCGTCGCGGCGGTGCTGTTCGACGAGTTCCACGAGCGCAGCCTGGATGCCGACCTGGGGCTGGCGTTCGCCCGCGACAGCCAGGCGCTGCTGCGGCCGGACCTGCGGCTTCTGGTCATGTCAGCCACCCTCGACGGCGCTCGCGTCGCCAGCCTGCTCGACGACGCCCCGGTCATCGAGAGCCAGGGCCGCGCCTTTCCGGTCGAGACCCGTTATCTCGGCCGAAGCCCGGGCCTTTCCATCGAGGACCAGGCCGTCCGCGCTATCCAGAGGGCGCTGGCGGAGGAAGACGGCGGCGTCCTGGTCTTCCTGCCCGGCCAGGGCGAGATCCTGCGCACCGCCGCGCGCCTGGCCGAACGCATCCGCCACCCGTCCGTCGAGATCGCGCCACTCTACGGCGCCCTGGATGTCGCCGACCAGGATCGCGCCATCGCGCCCGCGGCCCCTGGCCGCCGCAAGGTGGTGCTGGCCACCTCCATCGCCGAGACCAGCCTGACCATCGAGGGGGTACGGGTGGTGGTGGACAGCGGCGTCTCCCGCGTGCCGCGTTACGACCCGGCCGGCGGCCTGACCCGGCTGCAGACCGTGCGGGTGAGCCGGGCGGCGGCGGACCAGCGGCGCGGCCGCGCGGGACGAACCGAACCCGGCGTCTGCTACCGGCTGTGGGACGAGGCCGAGACCCGCGGCCTGATCGCCTTCGAGCGGCCGGAGATCCTCGAGACCGACCTCTCGCGCCTGGCCCTGGACCTGGCCCGCTGGGGCGCCCGCGATGCTGACGCGCTCGCCTTTCTCGACCGTCCGCCCACGGCGGCCATGGCCGAGGCCCGCGCCCTGCTGGTTCGGCTCGGCGCCCTGGATGACGCCGGCGCGCTCACCGCCCACGGTCAGGCCATGAGTGAGCTGCCGCTGCCGCGGCGGCTGGCGCACATGCTGCTGGCCGGCGCCGCCAAGGGGGCAGGGCGCCGCGCCGCGCGGATCGCCGTCCTGCTCACCGA
>DASQSO010000524.1:0-3281 GCA_035642335.1 Caulobacteraceae bacterium | reverse complement strand
GATCCGGCGGCGGCGAGACGATGGCCGAGCTTGTCCCGCTTGGCGGCCAGATAGGCGGCGTTGTGCCGGTTGGGCGGCAGGATCAGCGGGACTTCCTCGGCGACCGCGACGCCGTAGGCGCGCAGGCCCGCCGCCTTGCGGGGATTGTTGCTGAGCAGCCGTGGCCGCGTGACGCCCAGCGCCTTGAGGATCTGGGCGGCGATCCCGTAGTCCCTGAGGTCGTCGGCAAAGCCCAGGGCCGCATTGGCCTCTACGGTGTCCATGCCCTGATCCTGCAGGGCGTAGGCCCGGATCTTGTTGGCGAGGCCGAGACCGCGGCCCTCATGGCCGCGCAGATAGATCAGCACGCCGTTGTCGCTTTCGCCGATCCGCCGCAGCGCGCACTGCAGCTGGGCGCCGCAATCGCAACGCAACGATCCGAAGGCGTCCCCGGTCAGGCATTCCGAATGCACCCGCACCAGCGCGCGCTCGCCGAGCGCGCCCTTGACCAGGGCCAGGTGCTCGCTGCCATCGACCAGGCTGCGGAACGCCCGCACTTGCAGGCCGTCCGGCGCATGGGCCGAGGGCAGCCGCGCGGCCGCGACCTCCTCGACCAGCGTCTCACAGGTGACCCGGTGGGCGGCCACCTCGGCGATCGTCAGGATAGGAATGTCGTGACGTTCGGCGAAATCGCCCAGGTCTTCGAGCCGCGCCATCCGGCCGTCGTCCCGCATCACTTCGCAGATCACCGCCGCCGGCCGCAGGCCCGCCATCCGCATCAGGTCGACTGAGCCTTCGGTGTGGCCGGCGCGGACCAGCACCCCGCCGCGCACCGCCCGCAGCGGGAACACATGCCCGGGCGAGACGATGTCCGCGGCGGTAGAGTCCGGCGCGACCGCCGCCTGGATGGTGCGGGCGCGGTCAAAGGCGGAAATGCCCGTGGTCACCCCCGCCCTGGCCTCGATCGAGACGGTGAAGGCGGTCTTTCGGTTGGTCCGGTTGTCGGCGACCATGGGAGGCAGACCGAGGCGATCGACCAGGGCGTCCTCCATGGCCAGGCAGATCAGTCCGCGGGCCTGGGCGGCCATGAAATTGATCTGCTCGCCGGTGGCGAATTCGGCGGCGAGCACCAGATCGCCCTCGTTCTCGCGATCCTCGTCATCGACGAGGATGATCATGCGCCCCGACTTCAGGCGTTCGACGGCGTCAGATAGGCGTGACATAAGCGCTCCACATATTTGGCCAGCACATCCACCTCGACATTGATCTCATCGCCGGGGGCGCAGTGCTGCAGGTTGGTATGGGTCCAGGTGTGCGGGATCAGGGTGATGGCGACGACGAAGCGCCCTTCGGCGTCGATCTCGCCCACGGCATTCAGCGTCAGGCTGACACCGTTGAGGGCGATCGAGCCCTTCTCCACGCAATAGGGATGCAGGGCGCGCGGCAGGGTCAGGGCGATGCGCCAGGACTGGCCGTCGCTATTCACGGCGGACAGGCGCGCCTTGCCGTCCACATGCCCCTGAACCAGATGGCCCGAAAGCCGCGTGTCCAGGGTGACCGACCGTTCGAGATTCACCGACGCGCCCACCACGGCGGCCGCCAGGTTCGACCGCTCCATGGTTTCCGGGCTGACGAAAAAGTCCGCGCGGCCGAAGGCGTCGAAGGTGGTCACCGTCAGGCAGACGCCGTTGACTGCGACGCTCTCGCCCAGCGCCAGATCGGCAAAGCCGGTGTCCAGGGTCAGGCGACGCGAGGCGCCCTCCACGGCGAGGGCTTCGACGTGGCCGACCTGTTCAATAATGCCTGAAAACATCGCGTCTCATCCAAGATTTGATCGGGTGCGGACATCGACGCTGTCCGGCTGGCCCGGTATCGGGCTCTGGCGAATGATGACCTGTTCATCCCATAGGCCCTGGTCTCGGAAGGTTCCAAGAAGGGTCGGGCCGGCCTCCACCAGGGCCTCCACCACGCCGGCGGCGGCCAGTTCGGCCAGCAACGCCTCGACGTCGCCTCGGACGAGGACATCGAAACCGCGTGCTTGCGCGGCCCTCACATAGTCAGGCGGCGTGCGTCCGCGCCGGTCGAGGATCGCCAGTTTGCGGCGTTTGCCGGCGTGATCAGGGACAAGGCGGACGGTGAATTGCGGATCGTCCGCCAGGACGCAGCCCGATCCGGTGATGATCGCATCGGCGCGGCGCCTCAGGCCGTGGGCCAGCCGCAACGACGCCTCGGAAGTGAAGGTGTTGCGGCCGGCCGGCGGCGTCATGCCGCCGTCGGCGGCGACGGCCTGCTTGAGGGTCAGCCACGGTCGGCCGCTTTGGGACCATGTCCGAAACGGGGCGATCAGCCGCTCCGCCGCGGCGGCGAGCGTCGGCGCATCCGGATGATCGAGCGTGTCGATGAAGGCCAGCTTCAGCCCCCGCGCCGCCAACTCGGCCGCGCCGCCGCCCCGCACCTTGGGATTGGGGTCGCGGACCCCGACCCACACCGACCGGGCGGGCGTTGAGAGGATAATATCCGTACAGGGGGGCGTGCGGCCTTGATGGTTGCAAGGCTCCAGGGTCACGACGATCGCGTGGATGCGCTCGGCGACGCCCGCGCGGCGACAGACCTCGACGGCGGCGGCCTCGGCGTGAGGCGCCCCGGCCTTCTGATGGGCTTCGCAAGCCAGGACCACGCCGTCCTCATCGAGCACCACGCAGCCGACGGGCGGGTTCGGCGCCGTGGCGCCGACCACCCTTTCGGCCGCCGTCAGCGCCGAGCGGAAGGCGTCGGCGATCACCGCCGGACAAGCCGGGCCAGCCCTCACGGCAAGCGCCCGGCGCGCGGCGGAGGGGCGAACCCCAGGCGACGAAAAGCGCACGTTGTCATGTGATAGCACTTGGGCCTAAGTCTCATGACGACCAAGCTCTTCCAAAAAATCAACAACCTAACATGTTAGACCCGTCTAGATGAACCTACGCCAACCGACGACAAGCCGGATGAAGGGTCCGCCAAATTCGGTTGCGCGCGACGGCGACTGGGCCGCTGGTCTTCAGAAGACCCGCCTCTATGAGCAGATTCTGCTGGATATCATCCTGGGGGAACTCCCGTCGATGAGCGTTCTTGACGAAAGGGTGCTGGCCACGCGTTATTCCGGCGGCGTCGCGGGCGTGCGCGATGCGCTCGGTCGCCTGGCCCTGGAGGGCCTCGTGGTCCGCCGCCCTCGGGTGGGCACGGTCGTCGCCCCCCTCGACATCGGTGAGATCGAGCAGGCGTTCGAGGTGCGCTACATGCTGGAGGCGCGCACGGCCGGCCTCGCG
>DASQSO010000523.1:0-2719 GCA_035642335.1 Caulobacteraceae bacterium | reverse complement strand
GCGATGGTCAGGCCCGGCTGGCCCTCCAGTTCCATCACCTGCTGCTCCATCAGCTTCTGGGTGTCCATGGTGGCGGGCAGGATGTGGAACTGGATGTCCGGGCTGGAAAGCTCCGGCCTGGACTTGCAGAAGACCGCGATGTGGGCGGCCGAGAGGCTGAGCAGGCCCTTGCGCTGGAAGATGTATTTCAGCGTCTCGCCGAGAAAGCGGGTCCCCTTGGTCAGCTCGTTCACCGAGACGGTGCCGGGCTTCAGCCGATAGGTGTTGGTGATGACGTAGTGGTCCTGCAGGTTTTCGCCGACGCCGGCGAGATCGGCCACCACCGCGATGCCCTTTTCGCGCAGCAGGGCCGCCGGCCCGACGCCGGAGAGCTGCAAAAGCTGCGGCGAATTGATCGCCCCGCCGCTCAGGATTACCTCGGCCGCGGCCCTGGCCTGTTTGATCTCGCCGTTCTGGACATATTCGATGCCGACGGCGCGCTTGCCCTCGAACAGGACGCGAGTGGTCAAGGCATTGGTCTCGACCGTCAGGTTCGGCCGGTTCATCACCGGGTGCAGATAGGCCACCGCCGCCGAACAGCGTTGGCCGTTCTTGACGGTCAGCTGGTAGTAGCCGGCGCCTTCCTGCTCGGCGCCGTTGACGTCGTTGTTGCGCGGGATGCCGGCCTCGACGCAAGCCTCGATGACGTCGTCGGAGACCTCGTGGGTCTGGGTCACGTCGGACACGTTCAGCGGTCCGCCGGTAGCGTGCCAGTCGCCGCAGTCGGCGCGCTCCTGGTTCTCGGCGCGGAGGAAATAGGGCCGCACGTCGTCCCAGGCCCAGCCGTCGCAGCCCAGCTGCCGCCAGCCGTCATAGTCGGAATGTTGCCCGCGGATATAAAGCAGGCCGTTGATCGAGGACGAGCCGCCCAGCACCTTGCCGCGCGGCCAGACATGGGCGCGGCCGGTGATCGGGTCCGGCTCGGTCGGATAGAGCCAGTTGACCTTGGGGTCCTTCAGGGTCTGCGAATAGCCCACCGGCACGTGGATCATCAGGTTGGACATGAACTGACCGGGATTCTTCGTCGGCCGGTCGTCGCCGCCGGCTTCGAGCAGGAGCACCCTGGTCTTGCCGTCGGCGGTCAGCCGGTTGGCCAGCACGCAGCCCGCCGATCCGGCCCCAACGACGATGTAGTCGGCCAATATTGGCTCGGCCATGATGCGCTTCCTCGAAGATTATCGTTGTTAAGCCGGTTATGACGTGCGGTCGGGGCGCCCGTAAAGGCCCGGCTTGACTGCCCGCGCGTCAGCCGGCGAGACCTGAACGCCGCCCAAGGGAGAAGTCCAGATGCCGCACCCCACCTTCGAGACCCTGCTCTATGCCGTCGATGACGGCATCGCGACCATCACGCTCAATCGGCCCGACAAGCTGAACGCCTTCACCAATCAGATGATGCTGGACATGATCGCGGCCTTCGACGCCACCGACGCCGACGACGCGGTCAGGGTGGTGATCGTCACCGGCGCGGGCCGTGGCTTCTGCGCCGGGGCGGACCTTTCGGCCGGCGGCGGCGCCTTCGACCGCAGCGGCGATCCGGAGCGCGAGGCGACCCGGATCAACGGCGTGCTGCGCGACGGCGGCGGCCGGCTGACCTTGCGCATCTACGAGAGCCTGAAGCCGGTGATCGCGGCGGTGAACGGGCCGGCCGTCGGGGTCGGCGTCACCATGCAGCTGGCCATGGACATCCGCATGGCCTCGACGGCGGCCCGCTACGGCTTCGTCTTCGCCCGCCGAGGCCTCGCGCCGGAAGCCGCCTCGTCCTGGTTTCTGTCCAAGCTGGTCGGGGTCCAGACGGCGCTGGAGTGGTGCTACACCGGCCGGGTGTTCCCGGCGTCCGAGGCCAAGGAGCGCGGCCTGGTCCGTTCGGTGCACGAGCCGGACGAACTGTTGCCCGCCGCCCGCGCCCTGGCCCGCGAGATCATCGACAACACCGCGCCCGTCTCCATCGCCCTGACCCGCCAGATGATCTGGCGGCTGGCTGGCGCCGAGCATCCGATGCTGGCCCACCGCGCCGACAGCCGCGCCATCCAGACCCGCGGCGCCCAGGCCGACGTCCGCGAGGGCGTCAACGCCTTTCTGGAAAAGCGCCCCGCGGCCTTCCCCAACACCGTCTCCGCCGACCTCCCCGACATCTGGCCGAACTGGACCCCGCCCGAGTTCGGGTGAGCTGTAGGCCAGCGCCCGGGCGGAATGGCGCCTCGCCTTGACGCGCGAATAGCGCGTTCGAGCGCCGTCATGACCCTGGTCGACACCAATGTGCTGCTCGACCTTTTCACCGACGACCCGCAGTGGGCGGACTGGTCGATTCGACAGCTGGAAGCGGCGAGCCTGAAGGGGCCGCTGGCGATCAACGATGTGGTCTATGCCGAGCTGTCGGTGCGCTTTGCCGCCATCGAGGGCCTGGATTCGGTTCTGACCGAGGCCGGCGTCTCCATCGAGCCCATGCCCCGCGCCGCCTCTTTCTCGCCGGCAAAGCCTTCCAGCGCTATCGTGCCCGCGGCGACGTGAAGTCAGGCGCACTCCCCGATTTCTTCATTGGCGCCCATTCGGCGGTGACGGGCTGGACACTGCTGACGCGGGACGCGCGACGATATCGGACCGACTTCCCGAAAGTGGAGTTGGTCGCTCCTTAATCCGCCGACGAAAACGCCCAATTAACCTAGGGCCGCCCACAATAGCG
>DASQSO010000522.1:0-3299 GCA_035642335.1 Caulobacteraceae bacterium | reverse complement strand
GCCCCTTGATCTGGCGCCTGAAGATGTAGAGCCAGCCGAGCCACCGCCTTCAAAGGCGCGCCTGGCGCTGCTCAAGCGGCTGGCTGACGTGGTTTGCCTGCCGTCCAGCCGAGTCAACGCCTTCGAACGTTCGATGACCTGCGACCTGCTCATCGAGATACTGCGCGACGCCACCATCGACGAGCGCACGCGGGTGGCCCAGCGCCTGTGCAGCCTGGTCGACGCCCCCGCGGCCCTGGCGCGCCTTCTGGTGCGTGACGCGATCGAAGTCGCCAGCTCGGTGCTCGAACTGTCCACCTCACTCGGCGACGCCGAGCTGATCGATTGCGCCAGGAACGCCACCGTCAAGCACCGGCTGCTGATCGCCGCGCGCCGCGAGGTCTCCGAGCTGGTCTGCGAAGCCCTGGTCGAGCCGATGGAGGCGCCGGTGATCGAGGCGGTGCTCCGCAACGAGACCTCTCACCTGTCCCCAAACGCGCTTGAGATCCTGGTCGCGGCCACCCGCGCGCACACACGCATGATCCCGCTGCTGCTCCGACGCGCGGAACTTAGACCCAGCCACGCCTATATCCTGTTCTGGTGGGCGGACGCCGATGCGCGCCGGAACATTCTCCAGCGCTTCGCCATGTCGCGCGAAGTGTTGCAGGAAGCCGCCAGCGACGTCTTTTCTCTGGCCGTGGCCGAGAACTGGGCCGATCCGCTGTCGCGCAAGGCGCTTGAGTTCATCGGGCGGCGCCAGCGCAACCGCGCGGCGATTGAGAACAGCCCGTTCAAGGGCCTCGAGGACGCCATCGCCGCCGCCCAGCGCGGCATGACTCGGGAGATCGCCGAGGATATCTCCTATCTCTCCGGCCTAAAGCCGGCCACGGTCGCGAAGATCTTCGCCGACGCCGGCGGTGAGCCGATCGCCATCCTGTGCAAGGCCACAGGCCTGCCCAAGGCGGCGATCAAGGCGCTCTGGCGAGGCCTGCGCCGGCCCGAGACGGAGTCCTCCGGCGAGCTTTCGCCGGCGCTGGAGCGGGTGCTGATCATCCACGACATGATCGCCGTCGACCGCGCCCAGACGGTGCTGCGCTACTGGGATTGGTCGCCGTCGCCGGCTCTGACGCCGGCGCTGCTGAAAGCGATCCGGGCCGGCGAAGAGGACGGGCTGGACGAATTCTCGCTGCCATAGCGCGCCAGCCGTGCTGGCGCTGTCCTTCGACTTCGGCGGCTGAGCGCTGGCGCCAGCACACCTTTTCCACCGCGCCAAGCAAGACTGCCGCGTCCACCTGCAACGACGCTCTGCTCAACCATCGTCCTCATCATCTACAATTGTTCTTTGATTGCATTTGATGAATCGGATTCGGCTGGTTGGTTGTTGTCTGGCTTTGACAATCTCGGTATGAAAGCTTTCAAGGCGCGCAAGAATCAGCACTTCTCGTAAAACGCAAACGTCGACGGGTAAGATGAACATGGACGACAAATCGGAAATCATTGAGATGACGGCGGATATCGTGTCCGCCTATGTCGGCAACAATTCTGTATCGGCGGGCGAACTGCCTTCGCTGATCCAGAGCGTTCATCGCGCCCTGGCCGGAGTCTCCAACGGAACCGAGGCCGTCGAGACCGCGCCGAAAGAGCCCGCCGTGCCGATGAAGCGCTCGATCACGCCCGATCATCTCGTCTGCCTGGAGGACGGCCGCAAGTTCAAGTCGCTGAAGCGGCATCTGCGCACCAAGTACAATATGAGCCCCGAGGACTATCGGGCGAAATGGGGCCTGCCGAAGGAATATCCGATGGTCGCCCCCAACTACGCCAAGGCGCGCTCCGAGCTCGCCAAGCAGATGGGCCTTGGCCAGGGCGGCCGTCAGGCGCCGGCGCGGCGCGGCCGTTAGCCGATCCCAGAGCGTCTCGAAACGCCCACCGCCTCGCCGCGGCGGGCGTTTTCGCTTGCGCCCGATTCGCCGGTTAAGCGATAGTGAATCAGCCCGATTCCAACGACTTCGCTGTGACTCTGCAATGATCGCCCAAATCGGCGGCCCCGCGACTGCTGTCCGCGCCCATGAGGAGATTTTCGCCTACTGGGCGTCACTACGCCGCGGCGGACGCCTGCCGGGCCGGGCGAGCATCCATCCCGCCGACTTCAAACGGCACCTGCCGACCGTCAGCCTGATCGAGGTCGGCTCGGACTCGCACGACTACCGGCTCCGGCTCGCCGGGACCGGCCTCTATGGCGTCTATGGCCGCGAGATCACCGGCCACACCCTGGAAGAGGTCTACAACACGGCGGCCACCGACTATTGGCGCGCCGAACTCGACAAGGTGGTCGCCCAGCGCCGCCCGGGCGTCGGCGTGCACAATTTCGCCTGGCGCGGGGCCGGGCATCTGTCGATCCTGTGGCTGCGCCTGCCGCTAGCCGCTAACGGCGCCGACGTGGACATGATCCTGGGCTACGACGCGGTGCTCGGGGTGCGGGGCGACCGCGTGATCAGCGGTATCCGCGCCGCCTAAACGGCGGCCCTGGCCGCCTCGGCGTCGCGTCGGATGCGTTCGACCATCGAAAACAGACCGTTCGAGCGCTGGGAGGAGAGGGCGCCGATCAGTCCGAGCTGCTCGAACCCGGCGCGGGCGTCGATGGCGAGGATGTCCGCCGCCGGTCTGTCCGAATAGATTCGAAAGAGGATGGCGATGAGCCCACGCACGATATGGGCGTCGGAGTCGCCGCGGAAAACCAGCCGCCGGTCGGCCTTCGCCTCGGTGATCAGCCAGACCTGGCTGGCGCAGCCGCGCACCTTGTTGGCGTCCGAGCGCTCGGCTTCGCTGAGCGGCGCTAGCATGCGGCCAAGGTCGATGACATGACGGTAGCGCTCCTCCCAGTCGCCAAGGAGGTCGAATTCGGCCCTCAACTCTTCGAAGGCGGTATCGGTCTGCGCGTTCATTTGCGGAGGGGACTTAAGGGCCGGGGGCGGCGTCGGCAATGGCTTGTCCCCAGCCTTGTCCCGGCTCGTCCCCAACCGCGTGTCGCCCGACGCGCGAGCGGGCTCGCGCGACCCCCCGCTCGCCGGTAGTCTGCGTCGAGACGCCATGACCCTCGCCGCCACGACAGAGATGAATTCGAACACCAAGCCTGCCGCCGTATCCCCGGTGAGCGAGGAACTGCGCAATATGCTGTGGTGGCATTGCGGCTGGGCGCTGGCGCTGGCGCTGGGCGCCGTGATCGTCTCGGTCGCCGCGCCCTGGTCGAGCTGGACGCCGGGACTGGCGTTGATCGTCGGCGCCGCGCCGACCATCGCCGCCATCGTGGCGCTGCGCTGGGA